>NZ_JAMYSQ010000026.1:0-86718 GCF_040321995.1 Mesorhizobium sp. M0207 | reverse complement strand
TTTCGTTGACATTCATCGGCCCCTTCTCATGCAGCAGTTTCAGCATCGAGATCCGCGCCGAGGAGGCAAGCCCCTTGAGCACGGCAATGCCTTCCTCAGGTTCGATCACCAGAAAATTGCGATTCATGAAATCGCCAGTCTATGCTCGTGACAGAGGTTATGGCTTCGCTCATTGCAACGGCGCTGACCGAAACGCCGAGCCGTTGATTTGGTTACATTAAGCCCTCGACCGTCAGTATGCATCGCAAGCCGTACCCGCAAGGATGGTGCGACATGTCTACATTTGTTCTCCGACCGCCAGCTCCTTGTAGTGCGGGGGTGCTTGTCAGTCCGTGGCCTCGATTTGCAGACGACTAGATGCTGGCAGCCACAAAGAGAGGCAGAAGCCGAACACGGAATTGGGGCCGTTCCCCTGGCCAAATCCCCAAGATACGGGACCTCGACGTCGATGTTAGCCGAACCGGCGCGGATGGATGCACAGGATGCGGTTCGCTGAAGTGCGTGCCGCCGTGAAGTAAATCATCGGATTCGCCACCCGATAGAGTCGGGACGGGGTTCTACCTATTGCTTTTGAGCATGATCTTTTCCGAAAATCGCGATTCCACTTCTTCGGGATCGCGCCAGTGCCGGCCTACTTCATGCTGGCCGCGGCAGCGACCCTGTCCACCATGGCGAGAACAGCTAGCGGTGCGGTGTGGTGGACCATGTGGCCGGCCTGCGGGATGATATCGACAAAGGAACCAGGAATCTCCGATTGTAGTCTAAGAGCCTCGGCTTGCGCATCGAACAACCGGTCGCCGGCCCCGGCAATAATGCCGGCAGGCATCAACAGATCATTGTAGCGGGTGAAGCGGCCGCCGGCCAGCGCGTCGGCCAGCATCAATCCCGATTCGGCCGCGATCGACCGCAGCTGTGAGGCCAGCTGGCGATGTCCTTTGCCGACGAAGCAAACCCCGCAGAGACGATGCCGGGCCGAAATACTTGCCCATGGCGAGCGGCCAGGTGAGCAGCACAAGCAGCGGCAGCAAAATGTGGCGGAAAACACCACCGGCGACAGGCAAGGGCGGCAGCCCGCCAGTGCAAGGCCCAGGCGCGGCGGCACCGATGAAGACTTCCGATCGAATCGTCGTCCGATCGAGCTCATCGACTCGCCCGCCTGCCATCGAACCCAAACTCAGGCCGCTGAGCGGCCGAGTAGTAGATGCGACTTCGCTGCTTCATGGCTCACACTCCACTTTCAGAAAAGAGCGTGTGTTGCTGCGATCCGTTGAATCCGCCACCCAAAGCGGACGCGCCGCGAACGCGGCTGCTAGGCAGGCCGAAGCCTGTGCAAGTACAGCTGTGCGTCACAAGCCAAGTGAACCAAGAAGCTGCACGAAGCGCGGGTGATCGCGAATGGCGTCGAAATCGACTTCGTGACGGATTCGTTCCAATACGTTCTGACTCATGCTTCCTCCGACGGCTCTTTCCAGGTACCGCACCGCTGCTCCACTTCCCCGAGCACGGAATACATGCAAGCGGCGTTGTACTGCGTCACGAAGTCGTCCGGATCGATCGCCAGCGCTCTGGCCAGCCAGGAACGCGCCCTTCTTCCGCTCACCGATATACGCGAGCGCGAGGGCGCCGCGATGCAGCGGTGCCGCATTTTCAGGATGGCGGCCAGTTGCGCGTTCGGCGCGCTCGAACCAGATCCTTGGTTCCCGAGCGGATGAAGGCGATCGCGCAGGAGCGTCCCCGAGTGTAGAGTTGCCACCCCGGATCTCGCCTTGGCCGGCTGCATTCCTGGCTGTGTCTCCTAGGATACATTGTCGAGCAGGGTCGACTCATCCAAGCCTTGTCTCGGCTCAGGCGGCCATTCACCATTCGGCGTCATCTCGTTGACTGCCTCGGGTAGATCCCGCGCAATCCTTCTGATTAGCTCCTCGCGCGAAAGGCCCGTCTGCATCGAAATGGACGTGAGTGTACCTTCGTCCATTGCCGCTTCGACGTCCCTTGGCTCGATCGGTTGGTTTGGCCCGCTGCCAACCCACGAGTCGACCTTCGATCCTGCCCCCACCTCCCTGAACCGGTCGAGGATCTCACCAAGGTCAGCCCTCGACACGCCATTCGTTATCTGAGCCAGAATTCTGCGTTGCGGGTCGTTTGGGTTAAGATACCCCGCTCCCGGAATCAATTCACAGAGCTTGTCGCGATTTTGGTATGCCAGAACGCCAAGCATCGCGATCGCCAATCTTCCCAGATTTGCCATTTGGTCTCCTCCACGGTTTGGCCGATGAGCGAAACGAAGCCAAGTCTTGGCGGATGCCGACGCGTGTGTGCTCGAACAACTTCTTGCCGGTCGGCTCACCGGCGGAGAGGACGCGTCCTTCGGGGTACTCGTTTTCCATCTGACGTCTTCTCCTGACGCAGAACTTCGGGGCGCTTGGCCGCAGTCGCCCTGCGCCGATCGAGCGACCCTAACCCGGCGCCTCCCGGGTTTGTTCCGCTTGTCAGAGTTTGTCGGCGACGATGGAGAGCGCGACCCGACGGGTAACTCCTACCGGCTCGAGAGATAGAGTCTGCCCAACTTGATCATACTTCAGAACGACGGCGGCTCAGTTAGCCTCAGCTACCTAGGACTGCCGCCGGCTCGCGCACGAATTTCAATTTCGGCGGGACGGCGAACACCGTGAACCGCTCAGCCAGGCTGTCAAGAGCTTGACGCATGCCCACTCCCGCAGCAGCCGCACCGTGTCCACTGATGACCATCCGCGGGTTCAGGGCAGCCAGGTGCTTCACGGATCTTTCCGCCGCATCCCAGTCCGGCGTGAAGTAGCGCGGCGGACCGTGCATCTCAAGATCCTGAACGGCGACCTCATAGACTGACTCCTGACCGGTGGTGATGAAAGCGTCCCCTACGATCAGCGAGCGGTCCTCCTCGCGCCAGAGCGAGATATGCCCAGGAGCGTGCCCGGGTGTGTGTAGCCATCGCCATCCGGGCATTCCGGGGATCGATCCGTCGGCAGGTAGGAGTTCCAAACGGTTGCCAAGATCAATTGGCCCCCGTGGAAAAAGCGGCGAAAGCAGCGCCATCAGTCCACCCCCGACCCAGGGATCCGGTGGCGGATAGGACGCGGTTCCGTCCAGATAGGGGCGCTCGAGTGCATGCGCGAAGACAGGCACGTCCCATTTATTCGCGAGGTCTAGAACCGTTCCCACATGGTCGAAATGGCCGTGGGTCAGGATGATCGCGGCCGGCCGTGCGTTCGTGCCAAACCGCTTTTCCGCGACCGCAAGAATGCTGCCGCGGGACGTCGGCAACCCGGTATCGATCAGCATCCAGTTCCGATCTCCGCTGCCCGGTGCGCCGAAGAACACGACATTGACGATTGCTAGGCGCAAATAGCCCAAGTCCGGTGCGATGCTCCAAGCGCCGTCGCCACGATCCTCGCGCCTGGCGTGGTCGATCTCGGAAAGTCGAATCTGAACGGTCATGTGATCCCGTGCCTCTCTTGTTGCTGAGCAGCCGCTCGAGTCGATCGGCGGCGGTGGTATATCGCCCCGAACTTGGCACGGCCCTCCTTGTTCCTCCTTCGCCACCCAGCTCCGGACAGTCCACCACAGGAACAAAGGCTCGACCAAATCGGTCGGCATTACCCGGTCGCGCCAGGACGAGCTGGACTGAGCAACGAAGATGGCGCGCGCCCCATTGGATGCGGTATTTCGCCAACGCGGTTCCCGGTCTAACAAGGCGGCCGAGTTCGAAGCCGACTGCTGAAAGAAGACTTCGAATGAGCGAAGTGGGGCGTATGGACGAGCACCAGGTGGAGGCTCCGGTTCCGCAAGCTTCGCCTATGACTGGTCAAGTTGGGCGCCAATGGTCGAGGCGGCCCGATCGGCAGGTGTCCAGGTTATCTGGGACATCTTCCATTACGGATCTCCAGACCATGTCGATCAGCGATCGCTGCATTTCATCGATGCCTATGCCTCGTTCGCGGCAGAAGCCGTGAGCGTACAGCGTTCGATCGCCGGAACACCGCCTCTGTTGTGTCCCATCAACTAGATCTCCTTTTTCGCATGGGCTGTTGAGGTCGGCTATTTCCCGCGTGGGGCCGAACAAACGTGGATGGTTCAAGCGGCATCTCGTGAAGGCTGCCATCGCGGGTGTTCGTGCAATGCGGGAGATCGACCCCGCCTGCAGATTTGTCTGGGCCGAGCCCCTTATCCAAATCGCTCCTCGTGACCGGACCCGCAGCGAACGGGGTCGGGCCGAAAACGCCCGTCAGGGGCAGTTCGAAGCTTACGACATGTTGCTGGGCCGCGTCGAACCTGAGTTGGGCGGGAGCGAAGATGTTGTCGATGTCGTGGGCCTGAATTTCTAGCCGCACAATCAATGGTAAATAAACGGGCCGACGATATCGATGGGACACCATGAGTACCGCGCTTTGTCGGAAATGTTGCTCGAGGTTGCTCATCGGTACGGTAAGCCGATGTTCATTGCCGAGACCGGCTCAGAGGGATCCGGCGGGCCGGCTTGGCTCCACTATGTATGCCGCGACGAGGTGCGTGCCGCTATGGGTGTCGGAGCATCGATTCGAGGGTATTTGCCTGTACCCGATAACGGCCTACCCGGGCTGGGACAATTCGCGTCATGCAGAGGTGGGGTTATTTTCGGCCATCCACCCGAATGGCACACGCCGCCTCCGTCAGCCCGTCGCGGACGAACTGGTGCATCAGCAAGATCTGTTCACGGCAAACCGGACGCGCTGATTGTGTTGCGACACACCGCAAGGGCGAGCACCGAAGACCAGGGCAAATTACGGTGTATTCCTCAGCCAAAATCGGCGCCACGCGATGCCAAGTGGCATGGGTGCGAGGATGACCGTGCAGCATCAGGAAGCGGTGGCCCCTTCCACCAACCCGCACTCTGAGCGTCGCTTCCGGAAGTTTGATCTGCTCCAGCGAGAAACCTTCAAACATGCAACTCCCTCCATTCGCAACATTTGCCAAACGTGTAAACGGAGAGGCAGTTCAATGTCGGCTTCCGCGGGATCTGAACTTGCCTTGTATTCCGCGAAGAGGTCGTGAGCCGAACGGCGGCTTTAACTGGTCCCTCGGCAATAACCGGACGGACAGCAAACGGCCCCCAAAAAGCCGCCAGGCGGCGACGCGCCTGATATCGCACTTCGAGATCAACTCTGCCGTTTCCTGTTAGCCGAAGTTGCAAACGGCCCCGCTCACAATCGTGGTTGCGCCTTTGGGCATCGTGGTTCAGACCGCTGGCGGATTAGAACTCATATTGGCTTTGCGATCGGCTCATCGCTGCCGACTATCGGGGACCTATATAAAGGGGCATGTCCACGCGCCGTAAAATCAATGCAACAGCGAAGCTGATTGGAGAGTGGCCTTTAACCCCGGCTGCAACGTTTGGATCGTCCGTCAGAGCGAGGGGTATTTTTCTCGAAATACGCGCCCGCCTTCCAACGGACTTCAGGAAACTGCTCCATATCGAGTCCCGCGTGCTTACCCTGCGCGTGTCTCAGGGCGCCGAGAATGATGTGCAGGTGGTATTCGGGATCGTATCCAAAGCACTGCAGAATATCGAAGACCTGCCCGTAATCCCCCGTGAAATCGAGGACATTCTGACGATCTCGACGGCCGAACGGCACCGCTGGCTGAAAGATGGTCGCTTGCAGAGCGCCGGGACAAAAACGGTGAAACTCCGCGGGCGGGCAAGGAACATCACCTTTCACGTGTTCGACCCGCAGCACGTGGAGGATGTGCTTGACCGCGACCTGGTAACGGTCTGGCGCGAACAGGACGCAGCGACAGCTGCAGAGAATAGGCGGCGAGCCGCGGGGAAGGCCGCTATGAAACGTGCTCAAAGAAGCGGTCGCGAAACTGCAGCTTCAGGTGGCTATGGCCACGATGAGAACTCGCACTCCAATTTGCGCGGCTGGGAAGATTTTGAGAAGGACGGACTCCTGCACTGATAGGCCGGGCGCACAAGCAGGTTAGGCCGTTTGGCTGCGCCGTGCGAGATGCGCAAGGAGAGCCGTCAAACGCATCGCGTTCAGGACCCGCTTCGCAGGAACACCGCCCTTGCGCGCCATCTCGACACCCCAATGCATGTGGTCGAGTTCGCGGATCGAATGAGCGTCCGGATTGATGCTGAAGATGCAGCCCAGATCGAGTGCCTTTTGATGCCAGCGCCAGTCGAGGTCGAGTCGCCACGGATGTGCGTTGATTTCGACAGCGACGCCGTGTTTCGCACACGCTTTGAGGACTTTGTCGACGTCGAGATCATAACCGGGCCGGCGCAACAGCTGGCGACCGGTCATGTGCCCGATGATTGTCGTCCGAGGATTTCCGATCGCCTCAATGATACGCTCCGTCTGTTCCTTCTTGGGCAACTTGAAGCGGCTGTGCACGCTCGCGACGACGAAATCGAACGTCTCCAAGATATCATTCGGGTAATCGAGCGAGCCATCCGCCAGGATGTCCGCCTCGATGCCCTTCAGTATGCGAAATTTTCCATTGGATGCCTTGTTCAGCCGGTCAGCTTCGCGGTGCTGTTCAGCAATCTCCTGCAACGAAAGGCCGCCTGCGTAGTGAGCGGACTGCGAATGATCGGCGACACCATAGTATTCGAAACCGCGCCTACGCGTGGCTTCAGCCATTGCCTCAAGCGTTTCGGTGCCATCGGATGCGGTCGTGTGAGAACGCAGGATGCCATGCAGATCTTCATCCCGAATGAGGGCGGGGAGCTTCTGCTTTGCCGCTTGCTCAATCTCGTCCCTGCCTTCGCGCAATTCAGGCTCGATAAACTGCAAGTCTAGAGCTTGGTAGATTTCTTCTTCTGTCGCTGACGCGATCAGCTTTCTCCCGCGATGAAGCCCGTCGGCGTTTAGGGTGAATCCCTTGTCGGCCGCGAACGTCTTCAGTTGCTCGAGGTGGTCTGCCGAACCGGTTGCTTCGAGCAGGCTCGCGCCAAAGTGCTTCCTGTCCGTGACAACAAGCCTGAGAGTCGTATCCTCGATTCCAGTCGATTTTCTGGCCTGCGCTACCAGGGCGAAGTCGGAAACGAGCTCGCAACCGCGTCGGAAGTCACCTGCAATTTCCACGCGCGAAAACTCTGGATGCTGTTGCTTTACCGATATGACCGCATGGTGGAGAAGAGCGGCGGCCTTGTGCAGGTGAAGTTGCGTTTCGCCGCTTCGCACGATGGCCAGGTTCTGCAGCAGCTTTGTCTGAAGCGCGGCGCCGAGGCCTTTGACTGGGCGGATGCGGTCTTCTCTCGCTGCGGCCTCGAGCTCCGCCAGCGAGTTCACGCCGAGCGCCTGATGAAGCTTCAGTATCTTATCGGGACGAAGCCCGGGTATGGCAAACAGCTCCATCACGCCCGCTGGAACATCCTCGCGCAGCTTCTCAAGGCTTGGGTGCGTGCCGGTTTGGTAAAGCTTGGTCACGATGTCTGCGATCGCGTCACCGATCCCCGGGATCTTGGTGAGGGCGCCGGCGGCGATGATCCGATCAAGCGGCTGCGACAGCGCCGTCAGACTGTCTGCCGCGCGCAAGTATGCCTTTATGCGATAGGGATTGTCGCCGCGCATGAACGCCCGTTGTGCGTATTCCTTCAAAAGACTGGCGACGGTCCTCGGATTGATTTTTGCCATGGCTTCAGCCCAACGAGGCCGATCTCCGCAGGTTCCAATCAGGCAAGATCACGAGCGCCGCGTTGCCCTTTAAATCCCGGCTTTACTGCCTCTTCCCGCGTCGGACGCTACAGATTGGGCAAGGATTGGTCAGCGCGACCCCATCCCGCCAGAGCTTTGGAGGCTGCGCGTTTCTTTAATTCAGGAGCATCGCCCACGTGGAAATGAGAGGGCGCGTCTATTGTCTTCATCTCCGCCCACGTGATCGGTGCCGCGACAGGAGCGCCCGGACGTGATCTCGCGCTGTAAGGCATGATCGCGGTCGCCCCGCGCTGATTGCGTAGATAGTCCACAAAGATGCGACCCTTGCGGCGCGCCTTTGACAACACGGCCGTGAAATGGGCCGGATCGCTCCGGGCGACCGCCTGCGCCAGGCGAGACGCGAAGTCCTTCACCTCTGGCCACTCGGCGCCAGGGGTGAGGGGCGCGATGACGTGCACTCCTTTGCCTCCCGTCAGCATCGGGAAAGTCGTAAGTCCCAGCGATTTAAGGATAGCGCGGAACTGAAAGGCAGCGGCGCGGACGGCCTCAAAATCGAGGCCTTCATCGGGGTCGAGGTCGAACACGAGGCGGTCGGCCTTTTCGACATCCTCGATCCGAGCCCCCCATCCATGCAGCTCGATCGTTCCCATCTGGACGCAAGTCATGAGTCCGTCGGCATCGTCGACATAGAGATATGGTTCCTCGTGCCCGTCCTTCTCCGTGATGCCGACGTGGTGGACTTTGTCGCCAAAGCTGCCGGCGTCGTGTTTTTGGAAGAAGCACTTCTTCGCGCGGCCCTGTGGGCATCGAACCAGACTGATCGGCCGGCTGCCAACCCAAGGAAGCATGATCGCCGCGACCGCTGCGTAATGGTCGGCAAGCTGTCCCTTGGTGATGTTGGACTCCGGATAGATGACGCGGTCACGGTTACTTATCGCGATGGCGGTTGTCGCAGACGCGGCGAGATCGGCTGCATGACGTTCCGTCTCGAGCACGACCGCCTCCGGCTTCTTGTCTTCACGGAGACCAAGATAGCTCGGATGTCGTAACGTCCCTTCATTTGTCATTTCGGTGAAGGCAATCTCAGCGACCAGTTTCGGACGGAGCCAGTGTGCGCCGCGCACTTCGGCGCGTGGTGCGTCGACGGTCGCGGCCTTCTGCTCTAGCGGCGCCATGATCTTCAAGAGACGAAGAAGTTCAGCGGTATCGAAGCCGGTGCCGACTTTCCCGGCGTAACGCAGCTTGCCGCGGTCATGAACGCCAAGGATCAAGGACCGAAACGCGCGGACCTTGTCGGACGGCGTCCAGCCGACAATCACAAATTCCTGCCGCCTGATGCATTTGATCTTCAGCCAGCTTGCGCCGCGGGCCGCCACATAACTCGAATCCGCGAGCTTTGAGATGACGCCCTCAAGGCCGGCAGCGCAGAAGCGATCGAGCAGCTCTTCTCCGCGGCCGAGGATATGGTCGGAGTAACGAAGGACCGGATTTTTCGCAGGCAAGATCGCCTCCAGCTTCGCCTTGCGCTCAACAAGAGGAAGCCTTGTCAGATCTTCGCCGTCGAGCTGCAGCAGATCGAACGCATAAAAGTCGATAGTCGCCGGGGCACCCTTCAATGCATTTTGAAGCGCTTGGAAGTTAGATCTTCCTTCCGCATCGACAACCACGGCCTCGCCGTCAATCAGGGCGGAGCGCACCTTGAGCTTGCGAGCCTCGGAGAGGATCGAGGGAAAACGGCTAGACCAGTCCAGACCAGATCGTGTGTAGGCTCGCGCCTCGCCACCGCCGACGGCAACGAGAATACGATAGCCGTCGTATTTCATCTCATGGATCCAACGATCGCCAGCAGGGACCGTGTCCACGAGCGTTGCGAGCTGGACCGGCCGGAAAGCGGGCGGCGCCAAAGTGACCTCGTCACGAGCGGGCGACTTCGCTTGACAAGCGTTCGACCCATTGATTGCCTTCCGCGACGTTGGCTTGACCACTCTGACCTAAACCATACTGAGAGACGAAACAGCGTTATCCGCCGTCCAACGCGCGACTCCTTCTTTGGTTTCGCTACAGGCCGTACTGAGCTTTTCGCGATCATTGCCGACCCGCTTGATTAGCGCCTCGGCCTGAGGCCGTGCTTCCTGCCTCCGGCCCTTCCATTCCCGATTTTCGCGCACAGCTCACAGGCGATAATCAAGAGCAGAACGGGCCCTCAAATGCCGCCACAGCGTATCCGGTTTCTGCCATCGGCTTTAGAAGCCTGACATTCCGGTTCCGGTCCCCTATAGTGTGCGCACGGTTTTGATCTTCTCGTCGAACCCTGTGTTTCGATTGATGATTAGTCGACGTGCCCCATTGACGCCAAGTACCTCGCTCAGAGCAGCTCCGATGCCAGTTCAAGAAGTGCAAAATGGCCCATAAATGCGCCGACCAGAGTGAATGCTCTCGTATCCGGGTCTATTTCGAGCAGCGCGGACTTGGTCAGCATTAGACAGCCTAACGGGTCCTTCCCAATATAGCCATGGGCACCGGCCTGCTACTCACGGAGCACCCCTCCTCCTTGGCAGCAGCCTCGAAAGCCTGACGGACCTCTTCCGGAGTCACACGGTCCTGAAAGGCGTCGGCGCACAGTTGCACAGCCTTCCTCCACTTAGGTCCCATCTTGGTCCACTTCATGAGTTCCTCGGCGGCACCCTCGACGTTGTTGCACCCGTAGGTGACCCCAGGTCGGTCGCTCTTGACGTACACCGGAGGGGAGAACCAGTGGTTGCCACGACAACTCCTCCTACGGGGAAAGATACATCTTTGCCTCCTTAGCGGCAGCCTCAAAGGCCTTTCGTATTATGTGGGGATCAATTGAATCGCCCTCCAGATCTGACAGGCAGAGGGTCACCGCCTTATGCCAGTGAGGCCCTCGCCGGGTCCATATCTTGAGCTGCTCAAGGGCTTCCTTCGCATTGGTGCAACCATGTCTGACACCGGTTTCAGTCTTCACGAACACCGGAGGGACGAACCAGATGGGCGCCATGATACCTCCTACTCAGGGGAGAGATACACGTTGGCCTCCCTGGCAGCCGCCTCAAAGGCTTCACGGACCTCTTGGGGGGACACCGTGCCCTCGAACGCGTCGACGCAGGATTGAACCGCCTTCGTCCACTTCGGGCCCTTTGTGTCCCACCCCATGAGTTCCTCGGCGGTTCCCTCGACGTGGCTGACCCCATTGCGAATGCCCGGACGTTTCGTCTTCACGTAGACCGGTGGAGAGAACCAGAGAGGACCCATAAGGGGGAACTTAGAGCGGCAAGAGCCCGCTGACCAACCCCGCTTTAGCCGCAGCTAAGGGAACGATGTAGGCCCTCGCGGGTTTGGAGGTGGCAGCGGGATTCTTCGTGGATGTGCAGCCGCTGTAGGGGGGTCCGTCGCCTCTCCCTCACCGGGCGGCGGGCTCCTTTCGCGAAGGCGGTGTTGGTCAGAGACACATAGAACCTTATACCGCATCCAATTTAGCTGGTTGTCATTGGGGGGAGTAATGTCCCCTCCTCTTTTGCAGCAGCCAGGAATGCCTTGCGGGCCTCCTCAGCTTCCATCTCGTCGAAAATCACGGCCATGCAAACCCGCACCGCGAGGTCCCAGCAAGGGCCACGCTTGGTCCACTTCATCAGCTCCTCGCCGGCTGCTTCGGCGTTGTTTACGCTGCGGATGACCCCGGGACGCTCGGTCCTGACAGGGACCGGAGGGTTGAACCAGTGGAGAGCCATGCGGTCACTCTTTGTCGGCCCGATCAAGTTCCTCCAGCAAATACCTTTGCTCAGCCGGCAATTCCCGTTCTACAGGCAGAGTGAGCAGGTTGCGAAGGTAATTACGGATTACCTCTGACTATTGAAATGGCGCAGGACGGCGCGCTTCCGTTGCGATGCCACAGCGGCTGAAGTTGGCTGACAGCTACTCGCGACCGTCGATAGCCACGCAGAGGCCCATGGCAGTTGCTGCCTCGACGATCGCCTCGGTTAGTTCTTCGTCGGAGGCCACCAAATAAGGCGCAGTCTCCCGAGCTTCGCGTAGTGCAGCTTTGATCGAGACCGTGTCGCCACGGTCCGCCCTGTTGAGGAGGCGGTTATTCGCGAAGATCGAACCCGACGAACAGGCCAAAGGCTGGGGCAACATTGACAATAAGCTCCACCAGCTCGCAGTCAGTTTCCGCCAGATGTGGCCCGTCTCGGCGCACCGCTGCAATAGTCTCTTTGACGGAGATGATTTGGCCGCGACGGGCTTGTAGGATCAGCTCGTGAACAAGGTGTTTGGCAGTTACTTTGTCGGGTCGGCAGTTCGTCCAAACGTTCATACAAGGCCTCCCACCTCAGCGAGAACCCAAGGGAACATTCATGATCCTCTGTCGAGAAAAATCAAGAAGAATGTTTGATAACTTCTGAGTGGGAATCAGGGGGACAAGCCACGAAGCGAGCCTCTATACTCTTTGACCTGACGCTCAGCCAGCCGGCTAGGGACCTTCTTCCGTCGGCCCCTGTTTGGCCCGATCAATAGCCGCAAGTAATGACTGTAGGGTTGGCGGCAGTTCTGGTTCGACCTCCAGATTTAAGAACGTTTGTACGTGATGACGATAGCCTTCGGAACGGATCAGTTTCCGAAACGCTTCGGCAGACTGATGGTCTGCTTTGTTGCTCGTTGTCATGTTCGGGAAGTCCGTCCCAATGAGCCGCAACTCGCCCGCAACGAATGGGTTCCATCAGGAGGTCGGAATATTTGGCTGAAATTTCTGAGCGGGAGATCGGATAACTGGCTCGCGCGAAGACCCCCCGTGCCCCCTTCGTTTGCCGCAGCATTAATCCCCGCTGTTTGAACTGAAGATTCGTCTCGACCTAGCGTCGGTGTTGCACATCGTGAACCTTGGAATGCTTCTGTCCAATGTTTGCTCACGCTGTGATGCCAACAGGCAGGCTCTTGCGGCAGGGTGCCGCAAGGTCGCGACGAATGAAACGCCGGCCCAGTTCAACCCGCGCGACGTCCTTCAAAGCTGGGGGGATCGATCTTCACCAAGCGGTCTGCGGCCTCGACCGCAGTTCGTATCCTGCTGCACAGCGCGAGATTTTCCGCCAGCATTTCTTCAGTGCGTTGAAGCGCGAGCTCGGTCCGGCGGATGCGCTGCCTGGCATTGGCAACTTCCGATGTCAAAAGATCGGCCGCCATCCCGTGGCCGTGGGGTTCCATAGTGTCCATGGGTTTCTAATACATGGGGGCCGATATCGTTCCCTGATGTCGGGTGAAACGGCGGGCCGCAGAAAAGCGCGATGGGCCGAATGACCAATGCGCGCCCTGTCAAAACAGCGCCGGAAACAGGCGAACGGCTTCGGCCGCTCTACATCCCACGGGCAGAGGCGATCACGGTCCAGAGGGCCATTGATCTGTTCAGGTACGACTACAGCGCAAGCGCAGACACACTCAGGCGGCTGGTGATCAAGCACCGTCTTCACAACCAGACAATGCCCGGTGCTCCGTGGAGAATAAGCGCTCCCGGTTTGGCTATGGCGCTCGCCGGCGATGGTGACGCGGTTGAGGGAGGACGATCGCGAGCACCCGGACGTAACTCATTTCAAGCTGCTCGGCATCCCGCGACCCTGACCTGTTATCAAAGTTATGGTCGCGGCGACTGTCTAAAGTAGACATTAAGTAGATGTCGCGGCCCGACAGGGCTCCACACAAGAGCGAACCGTTGCTGCCTTGCGCATCGCCCTCTAGGCCGCCGGCGTCGAGTTCATCCCGGAGAACGGCAGCCGCGCCGGCGTGAGGCTCCGCAAACCTTAGGCGTAGACTCGTTACTGCGCAGCCACACACCTACTTTTCGCCATCGGACGAAGCGGTTGCAACAGGTGGTGCGCGGGCCATAGCGCTGAGGCAGGTCGCGCCATGGAGCACCGGAGCGCAGCACCCAGAAGATGCCGTTCAGCACGCGCCGATCATCAACACGTGGCGCACCTCTTGGCTTGTTGGGTAGACGCTTTATTCCATTGCTGACCATTGTCCAAAAGCGCTGTTAACCAAATTTTCTCACCCGCCAATGCTTATTCGCGCGACTGAAGGGGTGAGGTGATCGATGTGTGATTCAAACATAAGCGCGTTTCCGCTGCATCGGCGGCGGAAGTTGGTCGAAGGGATCGCCCGGGTCCTGGAATCCAAGAACGGGGAGGACGCGAACGCCTTCTGGCGCAACACCGCCAAGGCAATTCTCGTTCAACTGTCCCAATCAGGAATTGCGCCCGGTGTGGCCGAACAGGAAGTTGGAGCGCTTCTTCATGCTGTCTTGGGCGATATCGCCACCCGCAGTGCTGCGAAACTTGCACAATAGCATCGGCTCACGACGAAGGATCGCCGCATAGAGACGCCCCGGGGCTCCGCAAGCGTAGCACCACTGCATCCGTCAAATGCAAGGTTTCTCACTGCGGATGAAAAGATAGGCGCGTTCGTCGAAATAATGCGCGCGAATGTGCTCTCGGGCGAGATACGGCTCCGCCTCGCCTGTCCGGCGGTCATCGACCAAATCGAGGTAGGCGATGCGGAAACCCGCATTCACGAAAGGCCGACGGACCTTTTCCACGAGCTGAACCCGCAAAACCAATGAGCCGCCGTTGAGTTCCACACACTGCCGTTTATGCGACTTTCGAAGCACAAAAAGCGAACATGAGAAGGGCGTTGTGTGTTTTCGACGTCAATAGTCCTGCCCATTCCGCAGTTCCGGCGGGTATTAGCAATGGCTGGAACGGGGCTGAAAGAGACTCGTACCTTCAGATCTCCGACTGTGCAAAGCCGACATTCCGATCGCAGATTCGTGCCCATGACGAGCTGCGCTCGGCCCATCAGTGTCGTCGGAGAAGGTTGAGTTCGGCCCGGATGCCCACTCTAACCCGTTGGTCTCGCCAAGAAACAATGCCATACTAGAGCTATGAAACGGACCGGCGACTCACTGCAATTAGACGGACGGCACAGACGTCAGGCCGACCCTGCGCTTCCGGATCGGGGCCTGATGATTCGAGAACCGTGGATCTCGCAGATCCTCATGGGGCGCAAGACCTGGGAACTCCGCGGCACGTCGACCAGGATTCGCGGGCGGCTCGCGCTTATCCGTTCAGGGTCGGGATTGATCGTTGGCGAATGTCACCTCAAGGACTGCATCGGTCCCATTGATTTCGACACATTGATTGAAACTGGCGCGCTCTCCCATGAGGAGCGGGACGAGATTGAACATGAAGGACACGCTCCCTATGTTGCCGCAGACGGCGTGACCTCAAAGACATTCGCATGGATTGTCTCGAACCCCATTCTCTATTCACGGCCAGTCGCATACAATCATCCCTCGGGTGCGATCACTTTCGTTGATCTGACAAAGCGAGGGGTTATTCAGTGTATCGAAGCATCGTCGTCGACGAGCAGGGCAAGTCAAGCGACGTCTCGGCAGTTGCAGCTTTTGTAAACGCCCTCGCGTCCGACCTCAAAGCCTTCGGCCGCGACGATGTCGCACTGATCTCGGTGGGCGGTCTCAAGGTATTTGTCTGGGATCCAGTCGTCGCGTCATCAGGTTCGGCCGAACTGCGCGAAGCGGCGATGGCTCACCGTTTGAACGGCCAAAAGGCGCTCCTGACGCAGCTCGAAGCCGAACTTCCCCAAGGCTTCTTTAATCCATTCGACGTTAATCTCGCCGACGTACTGCCAGAAATCGTCGTCTGTACGAACAGCGCTGACGCGCAGCTCTTCGACTATGTCGTCTGGGGACAGTCGATGTCCGCCGACACCAGAAACTTTCGCAACACCAAAGTTCTCGTCTTCGACGCCACGCCGGAGCCCAGACGTCTGATGGGGGCGATCCTCCTCAAGTCGCCGATGTATTTCGGCGGCGCTCGCGATGCTTACCTCGGCTGGCCCGAGCTTGTTGAGACCGTCGACGGGCAACGCCGCAAGAACCAAGCTGCGATCGATTTGCGCAACAAGGCGCTGAAGTCGATCTACAATGTCGGCGTGTGCATGCTCGTCCCGCCCTACACAGCACACGGGATGGGCAAGCTGATCGCTTCGCTCTGCTTTTCCCCCGAGATCATTGACCATCTCGAAGGAACCTTCGGCCAGCCAGTTCTCGGCATGACGACCACCGGCGGATGGGGCGGCAACGCGACGCAATACGACCGGCTCAATATCGCCGACCGGGCCGGGGGCGGCAAGCGAGCGCTGTTCACACGGGTCCGTGGCGCAAGGGCGTCGCTGCACTTTCCAACCCAACTCTTCTCCGACACAGTATTTCAGCGCGCCATCGACGTGATCCGGGCGGACAACACGGTCCGTATCAGGGACTTCGCCGGCCACGACACTGACCCGGCAGTTGCGATCCGGGTTTTTCGCCAAACCTGTAAGCTGATTGGAATCCCGTTCCGCGCCACGGCCGCCAATTGTGTGGCCCACTATTTCGGCTCCGTCTCGGACGCCTGCACCGATGCGCTGCGCACGAACGCCGGTATCGATGTGCCCCCTCCCGTCCGCTCCATCCCAATCGCTGACGCGCTTGCGGAATGGCGCAGGCGGCAGCGCATCGCCAATTCCGACCTGCGCCGCGTGTCCGCGATCCCACTGTCGAGGATGGCGACCTAATCCTTGCCGCCCCCCGGCAGCTTGATCCGGCCCGAGAACAGAGCGACGCTGAAAAACACCAGCAACACGCCCACTGCGCCCACCAGCATGCCCCATGGGATGTTGCCAGCCCTGAATAAGGCCGCTGCCCAGATACCGAGCACCACGCCAGGGACTGCGAGACCCAGAAGGCCTGCCACGCGATATCCTCCAATGGACGTCACCAGGCTGATTTCAGCAAGGGAGCCCGGCGTGTAGGGCGACGTGTGGTCAGGAACCTCGGTTTTGACTGAGAGTTTGATATAGCGCGGTGCGATATCCGCCACCGACTTGACGCCGATCTTGAACTGGCTTGAGGCGTTGCGCCGGAATTCCTGTTTCGGTTCGGGGATCGCCAGATGCTCGGCGTCATCCGGCTTGATCGTTACCACCGCGCCGTCCGGAAGGTCCTTGCCTTCGACCGCAGGAACGAAGCTCGACAGCGTCACCCGATAGCTGGACAACGGATCAAGGTGATAGTCGGAGGCGTAGTCCTGCTGGCCGAACCGATTGCTAGCACGGGGCTGTGGCAGGATGGTTTTCCGCCCCAAATAGGTTTCCTTTTCCAGATGGTCGATGCGCCAGAACACGTCCCCATGAAACTGCGACGGCGCATCCGCTAGTCGGTCGACCACCTTGCCCCAGAGCTCCACGCCGTCCCGGCGGAAAGCCGAGAGATCGGCCCCCTCCGGCGCCAGGGCGACCCATTTCTCGAAGGGCAACTCCTTCTTATCCGCCAGCATGTCCAGCAGCGGCCGAATGGCTGGGGAATCCGGGTCTGGAAAACCGGAAAGCTCCATATGGAAATAGACGATGGTGCGTGACCCACCATCGCCGCCAATGCGCTCTTCCACGGCGACATTGCGCAGTCTGGCATAGCGCGTCGGGATAAGAACGGAGTTGGCGGGGTCGAGGAGCCTTCCTTTGGGGTCGGCGGCCCCCTTCGCATAGTCATTGAACTGTCCATAGAACAGGATGACGTCGACGGGGCAGTCGGTCTCTGTCAGCTCACGCAAATATGCGAAGGCCTCGGGGCTGAAATACTTCTCCTGATAGTCGTAGCGCAGGATCGTGCCCGACGGCAGCGCCAGGAGTTGATGCACGTCTGCGTAGTATTGCGATCTTGTGCAAGTATCGAAGACGACAAGCGCGGTCATACAGACTCCTGAGGCGCCAAAAATGAGCCTTGATACACTGGCTGTGGCTCGCGGGGTAGCGGTGTCATCGTCCAGCCAGCCGCGCCAGCCGAGAAATAGCGGCAAGTTTCACGGCCAGTGCGACGACGCGCGTCGACACCGACTTATCTCCTAGCCGCCTCAAAATCGCACCTGTGATCAACTCTGCGTCGCGCGGTGGACGAATTGGCCGGGCATCAGTGGAGGACGAGGTTATCCTTCGAGTTTTTCTTTCTTGTCCACAGGGTGATAGGAGTCGGCCCCCACTGGACTTGATATGAACCGAGGTCGTTTAGTATTTTTCGCAAGTCGCTCTGCGCGTCGGAGATAGTCCAGTGCCGCCGCTCGTTGGGCTTAACGATGTAGATGGCGTCGTCCGCATATACCCTCATACTTCGGCCAGTCCTGCACCGCCGTGTGGCAGGGCCGGCAAGCCCCTCGCCAAAGAGCTGCACCTCAAAAAGATCTGGCTCGGCTATGGTGAAGTGCCCGAGCGGCCGGACAGGGCCACTTTCCAGCACCAATCTGAGCGCAACGACGTCACGCGAGACACGGACCCCTCGGCTTACTACGGTCCTCGCTGAACTGGTCTCGCGCAGAGCTGTGTCAAGCCAGTGGGCAATTTCGCTGCCATATTCTTGAAGCAGATGTAGCGACACCTCGCTCGCCTCAATCTGGCGTTCCTCCCGGGAGTCGAGGAGGACTGGTCGGCTGCGGGCCAGCGTTCCGTCGACGACTCGTCGATCGTGGCTGTAAAGCCCATAGGCGTCCATCACAGCTTCATCGGCGGCGTCGAGCATCGGGTCGTTGTGTCTTCCAGTCAGCGACCTGAAAATCGCGCCCATTCTGTGAAGTTGATCACGAGGCAGGCCAGAAAGATTTGGTATTGCGAGCGTCTCAAGGTCGATTTTCTCGATCTTCGGCTGCTTCAAACCGATATTTGATCCCCCGAAGGTCAGAAGAAACGCGGTTACTTTAGAGTTTAAGATCAGCGCCAAGGCTTCGGCTAGTAATCGGTCGCGGCCGGCAAAGGAGATCCCTACGAAGGAGTCCGTGTAGACCAAGTCATTGTGCGCGACCGCGGCAGAGTATCGCCCCTTCTGTATCGCGCGAGCAAACGCCGCCTCCGGGCAGATTACAAGAGGCGCTCGATAGATTCGGCGTTCTCTTGGTCGATGAGCCTGCTTGAGGGTGAAAAGGGGGGCGCTCGGCGCCAACTTAATCGGCCTGTAAGCCCCTGCGTCCAAGAATGGTAAGCCAACCAGCGTGCTTGTGTTGCCCTCGTCACCACCGCCAATCTGAAGGCCCTGCTCCATCCCAATGCCATTCGCGGCCGTCCACTGACCTAGACGGGTAAGTCGCGGAGTAGTCTGGAACCACTCCATAACCTCGTATTCTCGATCGTTGCAGAAGACCGCCGCTTTGAAAAGCACGGGGTCTGCCGCTACGGCCGCGGCCCGATGCTGGCAGAAGTCGTCTATCGACAAGCCGAGTACCCCGTGGCGGCGGAAGTTGGGCGTCCACGGCACATTGGCTGTGGTGATGGTCTCATTGTTCGACGCCGGTTTGGACGTGCCTCGGAAAAGGAGAGCGGGACCTGCATTACCCTTCCTTGGGCCATCGGTCGTCGCCGCCAAGGCCGGGAAGAGACCCTCGCCCCTCAGGTGGGACAGGTTGATTAGAGTGACGTCGCCGAAACTGGACAGCAGCAGTCGGCGCGCCTCAACAGCGAGGCGTTCCTTGCTGAAGAACGGGGTCGCCTTCATGAGAAGCGCCATCCGGGCACCGGGCGCCGCGATTTGGCGGGCGTGCCATAGGAAGCTCCAGTCGGGTGAGCGACGCGGCTGCACGAAGGATGATTGTCCTGGGCGTTCTCTTGCTGCGGCCGCACCGCCATATGTCCACGGTGGGTTTCCGACTACGACGTCGAAATGGTGTTCCCCCAGGCCTTTCACCTCAAAGAAGCTCGCGTTGATCAGGTTGCGACCGATAAGGTGGTCAAACTTCAGCCAGCTGAGATCCTCCTCTTGCAGGTCGGGATCAAGCTCCAGAGCCGCCAGGTAGAGGCTAAAAGCGGCCACCTGTAACGCGCCCGCGTTAATGTCCACTCCGAAAATCTGGTTGTGCAGGACGTCACGCACGAGCCGACGCGAATTAGGTTCCTCGCGCGTGCGCAGCCAGACCAGTCGTCGCATGGCTTCTACGAGAAAGACGCCCGAACCGCATGCCGGGTCAAGGACCTTTGCCGTGCCCGGAAGATCAGCCATAACATTGTCAAGGGTTAGATCAACAAGATTAACCGGAGTGTAATGCAACCCTTGGGTGATCGCGGAGCTACCCGCGATCGAGTGAGCAAATTGTTCGTAGATCGACGAGATCAACTCGACAGGAATGTAGTCGAAGCGGAAGGGGAAAGCGCTAAGCTGACCAGTGGCGGCCTCGTGACCGTCCAGGAAATCTGCGAGCGTGGTGAGATGCTCCGCACGCAGTTGAGCGCGCTCGTTCTCGACGTCGGGCGGAAACAGGTCTCCATTAAATGTGGCGCGCAACCAGTCAAAGAGGCCAGCCGCTGCCTCGGGATCACGGAGCGTCTCGCTCAAGTTTTCGTGCCCGAACAGGCTACTAAGTTCTTTGACTTGGAAGAGGCCCCGATCAACTAGGTATTGCGAGAAGATGGTGCGGCCGATCAGTTTTTGAGCGAGTAACGGCTCAAGACCAGCGCGTAGCAGCTTACGCTCGACGGCAATTAGCTCGCGCAGAAGCATCGCGTCCACCCTCTGCTGGCGGTCGATGCGACGAGCGAGGTCGGACGACCAGAATGCCCCCGTATCGAAGGCGAGCCGGCCGCAGCAGGTGACTAACTCGGATATCCCCGATGGCGTTTCTGTCCTGAACTCTGCGACGACGACGTCAGCGAGGCGACCTGAGGGCTTTCGATAGTTATTGAGGATTACGACTCGGCCCGGTAGGCTGATCCACAGAAGGGGTGCCAGCCCAACGTTCCACGCAACACGATGCCAGCCAATAGCCGCCTGCTCATCGAAGGGACCGACGCCGCCATCCACGAAGATCATAACCGGTGCGCCTTCGGTCTTAAAGACGCCCTCGACAGCAAATGGAAAGCGCTTTCTGTCGAAGAGAAACGCGTACCGGCCGGCGCGTGGGTCGGATCGGAGGTGCGTGCCGGGTGTGATCATGCCATCTACAGGGAGACCGCCGTGCAGAAATCCCGCACGTGTCAGCACGTCGAGATGGGCGGATGCGCCGATCATGCGACCTCGTTCTCCCAGCGCTTGACCTGCCTGGGGTACGTGGCGGCCAGCCACTCGACAAATAAAGTGCGCTCGGCGACTCCCATCCGCTCGACCTTGCGTTGGATAGTGGATAGGCGCCGCTTGACGCGCTCACGATCGCGAAAGGTCACTCCAGCTTTTGCGGGTTCGTGCAGGGTCAATGGTTCGGAGAAGTTTGCCCAGAGCAGCTCGCGCCGTCCGCCGCGTCGTCCACCCGAGCCGAACTCCATGCACCTCCACGCGACAAGCTTTTCATTGTAGAGCTTGGATGGCTGCCCGGAAATAAGCACGTGGCAGCTAAGGCTGGCGAGCACTTCCAGCAACTCGGCGTGGTCCTCCTCCCGGTAGTCGTGCCGGTATCGATAGCTCCCGCTGCGCGCCTCGGCGGGATAGGGCGGGTCCGCGTAGACCAGCTCACTCCCGGTGAACTGGAACTCCTTCAAGAAGGCGATGGCATCGCCATGAACCAGTTCACATGGGGCACCACGCTCGCGCCAACACGCTATCACCCGCTCGTCGGCATCGATCCCAATCTGGCGGGGTGCCGCTCGCTTGGCGCGCATGACTGCGCCCCCGCCGAGGTGCGTCTCGATATAAACGCTATGGATCGGCATGGCGCCAATCACGCGCGTGAAACAGTTCCCCTTGCCGCCAACGTATGCCATGTAGTGACTATCGCATTTTTCTGCGAGGCGCGATAGCTTGTTCTGGTTCCGACCACGCAAAGTTCTGCGCGCCTGACGGCCATTGCGCGATCACCTGCTCCAGCACCGCCTCACGGACGAGGACCAGGCGCTCGCCAGCCGTAGGGCGGCCGGCTAGGATGATACCGTCCCGGCTGCCAGTAGCCTGCAGATCGAGCCAATTTGTCTCAAGTCCAAGGTGCCTTAGCCGCATGAGTCTACTTTGGACCAGCGACAGGTCCCGAGTCGGCAGATTGAATATTATGACGGCTTCTGGCGGTAGTCGGCCGAATAACGCCAGTTCCTCAGCCTCTATGGCGAACTGCATGCTGAACAGTGCAACGACCATGTCGACCTGCAGGTCCTCCGAAAATACTTCGCCGGCTGAAGCGGCGACACGGAGGCCGCGGGCCTGCAGATGAATAACAGCCTCGGGATCCGTCTCCAGCCCAACCCATGACCGGCACTCGACGTCATCGAGGAGCGGAAACTTGCCGCAGCCTATTTCCAGAACTCGTCTACTTACCGGCAGCGCGCGAACCGCCGCCGCCGCTAGACGTCGTACGCACGAATTATATTGCAGTGGCCTATCTGCCAGCCGGCGCTCGCGCCACCGGTTGACCGCAAACATCGCCTCGCGTGGTAACTCGTCGGTTCGAGTAGGTAGGTAAAGGAAGTCCATGAACCGGTGACGGGTCGCGCCGGCGATGACCTCGTACTCGTCCCCGCCGCCGAGCACGTCATGAAAAACCCCTCCGCCGATATCAACGAATCGCTCGCGGATGATGTGTTCAGGATGGCCTATACTGTCACGGTAACGCTTTATCAGAGTATCCACCTGTTCACGGCGGGGTTTAGCATGTTCAAGCACCCCCGACCTAATGATGGCCATGGCCGAGCCCAAGTCGTCGACGACGTGGTCGGATAGACCGAAAACGAAGGGATGAGTCCAATCGTGAAGATCCTCACCGAACAGGCCAGCAACCTTAAGCCTTCGGTAGTGCATGTCAGGTGGCGACCAGGTGATCACCGGAATTCCATGTTGGACCGCGAACATCATCTCGGCGCCTACACCAATCCCCTTCTCCCGTCTGGCATCGACCAGCACAACATCACTGATCGAGACAAGATGCAGGTCGCAACCGAAATTTATCGCGAAATCCTGGCGGCGTATGTCAGTTTTGGAAGGATTGAGAAGCTCGACTGGCCGGCCGGCGTTCTGGCGAATAAACTCCTCGTCTTCCCTCGTCCAGAAGTGGTCGCTCGAGCGCGTGTCGGCCGCGCCCTTCTTGATGCTACCCGAGAGGTAGATTCGAAGGGGGTCTGTCATCCGCCAACAGCGTGCTGAATGGCGTGAACGAGTTTTTCGCCGCCCTCCACGGCGTCAGCTGCCATCCCGGGCAGGCTCAGCATGCCGCGCACTACGGCCATCAGCGTTTGGAGCCGGTTCTTCTTCTCTTCGCCCGTGGCCTTCGCCACGTCCTCGATCGCCCTGACGGCTGATGCCTTTTCATTCTCCGCGACCTTGCTCGAGGCAAGTGCCCGCACGAATGTCTCAATCAGTGGCGTCAACTCCTTGAAGTTTGCATCAGCCTGGCGGTGGAGCGCGCTTATCGTGGATTCGACAATGTCACCGCCGGCAACACCAGCCATCGAATTGCCTGTTCCGGATTGTGTTATGTGGGTACCCATGTTTAACTCCATTTTCTCGACGTTGACGATGATGAACTGCTGCGAGCTGGATTGGAAGAGGTCCGGGCCAGACGACACGAGTGACAGGTTTTGGGCGGTAAGTTGGATCCTTGCCAATCCCCACTCCGGCCTGGCGACCGACAAGATCTTGGCACCGACCAGGCTCCGCGGGCCGTATCGAGTGTATTCCGCGATCAGCACGTCGCGCGCCGTACTGTCCTGGTACTTGCTGGCCAGGAGCGCCAGATGGTCTACCAGGGCAAGACGCACCCTGGGACTGGGTTCACCTCCGAACCAGTCGAATGTCTGGACCCGCCGCTCGAGGAGGTGGAGGTCAGCCAGACCTAGCGCAAGGCCCTCACGCGCCACCTCGGACGTCTCATTTGAGGGGACCATCCTTTCGGTAAGGAGATCGAGGTTGCTGAGCGCTGTGTCCTCGTCCTTCGTGAGGAGTCGATACAGCCAGCGTCGCACGTTGGGGAAGGCGAGCAGCTCGTCAGGGCGCCGTAATAGGTAGCGGAACGAGCCGTCCGGGTGCCGGTGCTCTGCCCAAATGCTATACTCCACCACTTCCACGTCGTCGTCTCCTACGGAGTTGCGGACGAGGTCTAGGTCTGCGAAGCGCTGGTCAATGGTCCGCGGATTATCGCGAGCGTAGCCGCAGAGAAGGCAAAGCCACTTGCGAGCTAGCGGCTCGCGCTCCCAACCCGCGAGATTGAGGTCGTCTCTTGCCGGTTCGCCCCTTGCGTAGAGCTTGGCTGCCAGTTCGAGCGAGGTCCCCTTGTAGTCGGTGAGGCGGGCAGTTAACTGCGATTTACGGATTTCATCCGCCAAACCGGAATATGCGGCAGACGCCCAGCCGCGGTTCTCCGGATCTGCTTCGAAGCCAAGGAGCGCGTTCTCGAGCTGCGAGAGGTATCGATGATCCTTGAGCAGGGCGACCAGCTTGTAGGACCAACGCCGAACGCGGATCTCGGTCGAAACGAGATGCAGGCAGACTAGAGTTCAGGAAGGTGTAATCTAAAAAGGCCTGACCGCCTTCGAGGATCTCGCAGGCGCGTTGCAGGCCGGTCTTGACCTGCTCGTGCTCAGGCGACATGAGCATCATCTCAATCACACGCGACGTCTCGACTGAGGCCGGGCCCCTCCTCGGTATCTTGGCCATCTAGGCGGTCGAGGTCGTCGAATTAAGGCCCAGCGCGCGCCGGACCTCAGTGAAAAGCTCAATAGTCGGCCGCGAGGCGTCGAGGTCCAGCCGCCGCACCCGGTTCGGCAGCAGGTTCAGCAGTGGACGTTGCACCAATTCGAACTCGCGGTCTCGAAGTGGAATGCGTTCGTCGTCGTCTGCCCTCCCTCTGCTTTGGAGGCGCGGATGGCTAACATCTACTGAGCAATGCAGAACGATTGCGCTCACAGTACGAGACGCCGGCAAGGAGCGTACGAGACGATCAAACGACGTCATCGAATTCCTTGCACGTGGGTAGCCGTCGACAACAATCCTATCGGTCCCCCGAATCTGCGCATCCAGCCATGGGTAGAGCCCGCGGTTGGTAACAGTGCGCCCGCTCGCCCTCGCGCGCTCCATCTCCTCGGGCTCGATCCCAATCTGCTTGAGGACGTCAGCGTCCCGCAGCATGGCGCCTAGTGCCATATGTGTGAAGCCGAGCCGGATCGCCAACTCGTTGCCCAGCGTCGTTTTGCCAGCGCCTGGTCGGCCGAAAACTGTGATCAATGTCAGATAATGTCCCCAAGATTCTGCATGTATACCCCACTATCTTCTAGCATGAATTCAATAATTTCGTACACGAGCTAATGTCAAGATACCTCACCCGAGCCGTCTTTACATCGGGCCGATTTGTGCCAGTTGAAGCAGGGTGGCAACGCGTGAAGACTCTCGAAGATCAGTGGAACAGCCGCCCTCGAGCACGCCCGCGGCTTCGGTGGCATCTAGCGCTTCACCAAGGCGGTTCCCCAGCCTGCGTCGAAACCCCGACTGCCGCGCACCTTGTATCTCGCCGAAGCGCCTGTCGCAGGCCCTTGGCGTGAAGACGGCCAACCCTGCGCAGCTGGCGGGAGTTCATCGCAACACGCTTCGAAACCCCGCATCTCAGCGCCTGCAGGGCCGGATGCGCGAGATGATCAGCGATTGCGGCCGCGAAAGAGCTCGCCGGCGACGTCAACAGGGCGATCTACTGGTATCGCAATGAACCGATTGCCGACTATGGCCATCGCACGGCGGCCGAGCTCGTCGCAGACGGCCAGGTCGAGGCGGCTCTGGCCTTGATCCGGGATCTCAGAGAACGGGGCGCGCGGGTGAAGATCACTCGCATTGCCCCAGACGAAATCTTCCATCGCTATCTGACACCCAAATGGGCCTTCCAGCCCACCAGCGGCGCACGCGCGGCGATCGACGGCGGGAGGCGCTCTATCTGTCCCGTTCGACCTAGACGGCGCTCGATGAATACAAGCAGGGTGCCGGCATCACCCCGCGGCGAACCTTGCGGCTTACAAGATCACGCTCGCCGAGGACCTTTCGCAGGGCTTCGACCCGGACATCTGGGACGGCGCCTGGAAGGACTGGGATTGTGCCTGGCGCCAGATCGCTCGCATCGACAAGAAGGTTCCCCCATCATGGAAGCTTGCGGATCTGGTTACCATCGCAGGGCTTCGCGGCATCCTGTTTCCGTCGCTGCGCCACGCCGGCGACACCACCTGGTGATCTTTCCGGCCAACCTTGTCGACGGCGATCAGGTCGCGGTTCACGATCCCGATCAGCGGCTGCCGCACGACCAGTCGTCCTGGTCCTGAGTTATCGACTGGAACCTGGGACCGCAACGCGACGACGCTTCCTTCACGGATCCCTAACGACATCGTCCTCGCCGCTTGCCAGCCCGGCTGGAATATCGCCGGCCAGCAGCTTCTCCTTCGACAGCAGGCCCGCATCCTCGAGCGCCTCGAAATCCGGCAACTGGCGCAGCGTGTCGAGCCCGAACTGCGACAGGAAGGTTTTCGTCGTGACATAGCTGTAGGGCGCGCCGGGCTGCGGCGAACGCGGTCCCGAGGCGATCAGCTCCTGCGCGCGCAGCACGCCGATCAGGTCGCGCGACACCTCCTTGCCGAAGAAGCTGGAGAGCTCGCCACGGGTGATCGGCTGGAAATAGGCGATGCACATCAAAACCAGCGCTTCAGATTGTGACAATTCTTTCGACCTCTGCCCCGCGGGCATGCCGGATGCACCGCGGATGGCGTCGCCGAAGAGCACCGGATGAAAGTCTACGGCGCCGGCCAATGGCTGGAAGACAAGCACGGTGCCAGATCACGCCGGACCTGGCGCAAGCTGCATTTGGTTCTCAATGCCGACAGCGGCGAGATCATCGCCCATTGTCTGACCGACCAGGACGGCGACGATCCCTCGCAGGTGAAGCCGCTGCTCGACCGGATCGACGCAGAGATCGACCAATTCACGGCCGACGGAGCATATGATGGCGGTCCCAGCTACTGCGCGGTGCTGCAACACAGTCACCGCAAGGATAGTCATCCCGCCACGTTCAACGGCCGTGGAGAGTGATGACACCGGACCACCCGGTCAAAGGGACGGTCACATCACGGCGATCGCCAATGATGGAAGGCTGGATTGGCAGGCGTCCACCGGCTATGGCAAGCGCGCCCTGATCGACACCGCCGTCGGGCGCTACAAGGGGCTGATCGGACGTCGCCTGCGAGCCCGCTCCTTTTCGGCTCAGCAGACCGAGGTCGCCATCGGCTGCGCGGTTCTCAACCGCATGACGGCGTGCGCACGCCCGGAGTCCGTTCGCTGCCCGGCAAGGCCGACATAGCAGGCGGCATCAAAGAGCTGATTGTGCCTAATGCCACATTTGTGCACCAACGCCTTGTGGCGCGGGCAGCCACAGGCACAGGCTCCGCGGAAAATGAAAAGCGGGGCCAACCCATTCGCTTGCACACAGCCTGCGTTTTGCCAGCTCCTCAACCGCAACGTGCTGTCAATCTTCGTCTTGCCATGTCTTGAACGCCGAACTGTTCACGCCATTGGCGCCGCTTTGTCATCCCGTGCCCCGAAATGAGGCCGTCGTTCGAACGATATGCGCAGTTGCTTATCCGCCAGAAACCGGCGAGCCAGATCGGTGTCGCGCTTACCCACGCGTGACACCCAGTCGGAAAACAGGCGAACCGCGCGCCGGTTCATATGCCGCGAAGGACAGACCAGCCAGTATCCCGGAAACTCGATGACCTCGAACTCTATCGAGACCGGAACCAGAGAACCCGACACCAGGTCCTCGAATGCGATGGATGTGCTTTCCAGGACCACACCTGCACCGTCCTTCGCCAGTTGAACCGACATTGACGAACGGTCGAAACGATAGGGATACGTCATGCGGGCGCCCTGGATACCGTTGCACGGCAGCCAATAATCCCACCGGAAATAGGCCTTCACACTGTCGATCAACCGCGCATGGCGAAGCTGCTCGCGCGGATCCGGTGAGATCGCGCGCAGTTCGGCAAGATAGGAAGGCGAGCACATCGGCAGGATCAGATCGTTGACGACGCAATCCGAATAAAGGCCGGCCCAGCCGCCGTCGCCATAACGAAGATCGAGATCGATGACCTCCGTTTCGAAATCCGAAAAATTGGGCGTGGCGTCGACGCGCAAATTCCAGCTCGGATAGCCTTTGCTGAACTCGGCCAACCGCGGCGCCAGCCATTTCTCGCCGAAGGAAGGACTGACGCGCAGGCTAAGCTGGAAGCTTTCGCGCTGCCGCACAATGGCATTACGCACCTCGCGTATGGATTCGAAAGCCTGGGTCGTGGTCTGGAAGAGCCGCTCACCGTCGATCGTGAGCGAGAGATGGCGCTTTTCGCGCTGAAAAAGCCGCACCCCGAGTTGGTGTTCGAGCAGCCGCAGCTGCTGGCTAACCGCCGAAGGTGTCACCTGCAATTCCTGAGCGGCCTTTGCCACGCCGCCGAGCCGCGCGACTGCCTCGAAATGCGTCATCGAATTGAACTTGATGTCTGACCTCGTCCTCGTCAGTTAAGCTCAGCTACACAGAATGTTAAGAAACGAAAATTGAGCCGAATGTCAATCGGTCGCACAGTGGTCCCGGAAGGAGATACAGGATGGAGCCGAGTTCAACCCAAAGCTTGGGTAGCGCCGGCAACGTGCCGGGAGTTGGACAGGTATTGACCAGGAAGCCCCTGATCGAAGCTGCCAATATCGAGAAGAGTTATGACGCAACCCGTGTCCTGCGGGGTGTGAGTTTTCAGGTTCGGGCCGACGAAATCCACGCGCTCCTGGGCGGCAACGGCGCCGGCAAAAGCACTCTCATCCGCATCGTCACAGGGCTGACCTCACGCGAAGCCGCCGAGATTGGCTTCGCCTCGTCGAAGGCCGACCACAACAGCCCGATCATCGCGGTGGTGCATCAGGAGCTGGCGCTGTTGCCCGAGCTGTCCGGTCGCGGAAAACATCGGCATTGTGCATGCGAGGTCGGGCTGGTCGCAGATCAGCCGTCGCCGCACGCGCGAAACTGCGCTCGGAGCGCTCCAGCTGATCGACCCAGCGATCGGCGAAGCGATCATCGATAATGCCGGCACGCAAATTGTCCCTCCACGAAGGCCAGATCGTCCAGATCGCTCGTGCCCTTTCCACCGGAGCCGAAGTGCTGCTTCTCGATCCCGGCGATCCGGTTGGGGAAACGCGCTGGCTGCAGGGATCGCCAACAAGCGAGGCTTTCCGCATGGCATCGTCGGCTATGCCGACCTGTCCCAACCCGACGTCGGCGACCTCTTCGACCGCCACATGGAATATCCGAACTTCCGCGGCATGCGGCAGACCGATGAATTATCATCCCGACCCCGCCAAGACCTATCTGGCGCGGCCGGAGGTCAGTCGTACGCCCGAATGGCGGCGCGGCTTCCGGGAGCTGGCGAAGCGCGGGCTGAGCTTCGACCCGCAGCTCTACTATCCGCAGATGAGCGAGTTCCTCGAACTGGCGCGCGACTTTCCCGACGTGCAGATCATTCTCAATCACACCGGCATGCAGGTCGACGGCGCCGAGCATTTTGGCGCCTGGAAAAAAGGCATGCACCAGTTAGCGCAAGCGCCGAACGTCGCCTGGATCTCGGGCCTCGGCATGGGCGACTGGACTTGGACCACGTTCTCGATCCGTCCTTATGTCGAGGAGGCGATCGCAGCCTTCGGCGTCGGCCGCTCGATGTTCGCGACCAACTTCCCCGTCGACAAGCTGTTCTCGAGCTTCGACGCCATTTTGAACGCCTTCAAGGAAATTACGATCGCCCACCCGCACGAGGAGCGGCTCGCGCTGTTCCATGACAACGCCGCCCGGTTCTACCGACTTTAGATCGCCGGCAAACAGAAATAGCAGGAGAGTTCGACTTGTTGCTGAAGGGCAAGGCCGTGGTGATTTCGGGGGCCGCGGGCCCCCGGGGAATTGGCCGCTCCACGGCAGCGCTGATGGTACAGCACGGGGCTCGCGTTGCAATACTCGACCTCGATGACGGGCAAGCGCGTGACGCCGCTGCGTCGCTTGGACCCGACCATTTCGGCCTTGCGTGCAACGTCGCGGACCTCGACGCCTGCAAGAGGGCGGCGGCGCAAGTGACAGAAACCTTGGGCAGGATCGATGTGCTCTGCAATAATGCGGGCGTCACGCAGCCGGTCAAGACGCTGGAGATCAGCGCGGCTGACTGGGACCGCATCCTCGATGTCAACCTACGCGGCGTGCTCCATCTCAGCCAGGCATTCATCCCGAACATGCGCGAAAATGGCGGCGGCTCGATCATCTGCATGTCGTCAGTTTCGGCCCAGCGCGGCGGCGGCATCTTCGGTGGCCCGCACTATTCGGCTGCCAAGGCGGGTGTTCTGGGGCTTGCCAAGGCCATGGCGCGCGAATTCGGTCCCGAAGGCATCCGCGTCAACTGCATCACACCGGGCCTGATCCAGACCGACATCACCGGCGGCAAACTGACCAACGCCATGCGCGCCGACATCATCAAGGGAATCCCGCTCAGCCGGCTGGGCGAGGCGCGCGACGTAGCCGGCGCCTATCTCTTCCTGGCTTCCGATCTGGCCAGCTACATCACCGGCGCCGTGATCGATGTCAACGGTGGGATGCTAATCCATGGCTGAGTGGACAACGGAGCTTGAGATGCCTCGCGCTGGCAGCAATGTCAGCCTGGCCGAACGAGCCTATCGTATCCGCCGACACGCCGTGCGGATGGGTCAAGTCCAGGGCCAAGGTTATGTCGGACAGGCGCTGGGTGTCGCCGACGTGCTTGCCGTCGCCTATTTCCATGCGCTTCGTTACCGGCCGGAGGACACGTTGTGGGAGGGACGCGACCGCTTCCTGCTGTCGATCGGACACTATGCGATCGCGCTCTACGCGGCTCTGATCGAAGCGGGCGTGCTGCCGGAGGAAGAGCTCGAAACCTATGGCAGCGATGAAAGCCGTATGCCGATGTCCGGCATGGCGCCATACACGCCCGGCATGGAGATCACCGGCGGCTCGCTCGGTCACGGCCTTGGCATTGCCGTTGGCATGTGCATGGGGCTGACGCGCAAGCGAAGCGACAGTTTCGCCTACAATCTTTTGTCCGACGGCGAGCTCGGTGAGGGCTCGACCTGGGAAGCCGCGATGTCGGCCGCCCACCACAAGCTCGACAATCTCATTGCCATTGTCGACTTCAACAATCAGCAGGCCGATGGTCCGTCGACGGCCATGCTCTCCTCCGAACCGGTGACCGACAAGTTCGAGGCGTTCGGCTGGCATGCGCAGCGCGTCGACGGCAACGACATCGAGGCGGTCCGCAAGGCCTTCGACATGGCGCGCGGCCTGAAGGAACCTCGTCCGCGTGTGATCGTTTGCGATACGCGCATGGCCAAGGGTGTGCCATTCCTGGAAACCCGCGACATCACGCATTTCATCCGCGTCGAACCGCACGAATGGACGTTAGCGCTCGAAGCTTTGGAAAAGGGACGTCCGCGTTGAGGTTGTCAAAGTTCGCGCCGCGCCACGCCGCCAATGCCGGTGAGCGCAAGACCACATCGGCGATGATCGCGTCGATCGCGCCCGATGGCGTACCGACACGCAATGCGCCGTTCGGGCACACACTGGCCAGACTGGCGCACCAGCGGCCCGGGATAGTTGGCCTGACGGCGGACCTCGCGAAATACACCGATCTCCATGTCTTCGCACAGGAGCATCCGGACCGCTTCTATCAGATGGGCATGGCGGAGCAGGTGCTGATGAGCGCCGCCGCCGGCTTGGCGCGGGAGGGTTTTACGCCCTTCGCCACCACCTACGCCGTCTTCGCATCGCGACGTGCCTACGATTTCATCTGCATGGCGATCGCCGAGGAGAAACTCAATGTGAAGATCGTCTGCGCCTTACCGGGGCTGACGACCGGCTACGGCCCCAGCCACCAGGCGACGGAGGACATCGCGATCTTCCGCGGGATGCCGAACCTGACGATCATCGACCCTTGCGACGCGCTCGACATCGAACAGGCCACGGAGGCGATCGCGGACTACAACGGGCCGGTCTACATGCGGCTTTCGCGCGGTAAGGTTCCTGTCGTGCTCGACGAAGACGACTATACATTTGAAATCGGCAAGGCGCGAATGCTGCGCGAGGGCGCGGACGTATTGTTCATTTCCAGCGGCCTGATGACCATGCGCGCGCTGGAGGCCGCGAAGGCGCTTGAAGCCGACAGGATCGGCTGCGCCGTTCTGCACGTTCCGACGATCAAACCTCTGGATACGGAGGCGATACTCGCTGCCGCGCGCCGTTCGGGACGGCTGGTGGTGGCGGCGGAGAACCACACCATCATTGGTGGCCTTGGCGAAGGCGTTGCCGCGCTGCTGATGCGCGAGAGAGTGACCCCAGTCTTTCGCCAGATCGCCCTGCCCGACGAGTTCCTCGACGCTGGCGCGCTGCCGACGCTTCACGATCGCTACGGGATCTCAACTTCCGAGCTCGTGCGCCGCGTCCGCATTTGGAGCGAATGAGAAGTAAGAGCTCTCCCCACACAACAGTTGAGTCATCGACCTTGACCTTGCCCCTCTTATCTAATCCGGTTTGAAGTTCGTTCTGGCCCATCGAGAGGACCAGGACATGAAACGTAGCCGCTTCTCTGAAGAGCAGATCATCGGAATTTTGAAGGAACATGAGGCCGGGGTATCGGTTGCCGATCTGTGCCGCAAGCACGGGGTCAGCGACGCCTCGATTTACAACTGGAAGGCCCGCTTCGGCGGGATGGATGTCTGCGAGGCTCGGCGACTGAAGGCTCTGGAGGACGAGAACACGCGGCTGAAGCGGCTTCTGGCCGACGCCATGCTCGACAATGCCGCGTTGAAGGATCTTGTGGGAAAGAAATGGTGACGCCCGCGGCCAAGCGGAAACCTTTCCAGCGACCAGATCGATCAACTTCAACGCCGACTGCAACGGACCAGGCGATCAAGGAAAGGTGCATCATGAAGCATTCGCGGAGCCGACAATAGCCGACGCCATTCTCGATCGGATCATCCACAACGCCCATCGCATCACCCTCGAAGGCGACAGCATGAGAAAGCAAAAAACACCGTCGCCCTTGACCGGCGCCGAAAACGGCGAAATCAATCGCAAATGACTTCAACCAGGCAACCGAGCGCCGACCCCATCCTGCTGTCCGCGAATTAGTGAAACTGCTGTCCGCGATTTAGCGGAACGACTGTCCCGTTTTTGCGAAATACGCACGTCCGACGCAGCTTGCGTTGACAGAGGCGGTTTTACGCGCAGTTGCAATAGCACTTCCGCCGGCCTATTTTTGTGGAGTTCAATTGTGGTTCGGCCAAGGGCGCTTTGGGCGCCGGACCGGCCCCGTGTAAACCTCATTAAAGAGAGACGAACCCTGCCATGGAAGAATTCTTATCGCGCATCGCCACTGGTGCCGGCATCGGCCCGGCTCTCGCAGAGAAGGCCGTTGGGTTAATGCTGGGTTTCCTGCAACGCCACGCGGCCGACGGTCCCGTTGCGCGCATGATCGCGGCCATTCCCGGAGCTTCGGAATTAGTGGCGAAGTATCATGGCAACGACCCAGAGGGCGGAGGCGGCCTCATGGGGCTCGGCCAGCAATTGATGAGTGAGGGTCTCAGCATTCTAAAGATCGCCGCCATCGCCAACGAGACGATCGCCTTCGCCAAGGAACATGCCGGCGACGAACTCGTGGACGAGGTCCTCAATTCCGTTCCTGGCCTTCCCCAGTTCGTCTGATCAGCGGCAGCCGGGGGCGCATGACCTCGTGCGCCCGTGCCGGCCCGTCTGCGCAGGTAGGCATTCTCCGCCGAGCGCTCCGTACCGATCTCGCCAGACCACCAACCGCCGGGCACGCGAAGCGAGCGTTGGAGTACTTCATTCGTCTGTCCCAAAATCGACCGCAGGCGAACCGATGTGTATAACTTCCGGCGGTAAGGGTTTATCGTGAACGCTTTCGATGAAGCCCGCGAGATAAGCAAACGTATTGTATTTCTCAAGAACCAACCGCTTCGCCTCTTGTATTGCGCCGCGACGCTCCTTCCAGAGGTCCGAGTCGATGATTTCTTGAATTTTTTGGATTACGTTCTTGTCCTCTGGGTCAATCAGAACCATTGAGTCGGAAGGGAAGAACCTCGTGATTGCCGGGCTGCCGTAATAGATCGGCATTGTTTCAGCAACGAAGCAGTCCATAAGCTTCTCTGTAAAATAGTAATCAGCACGAGTATTCTCGAAAGCTATACTGTAACGGTACGGTGCGAGTGCGTCCCATTTATCTCCAATCAGCCGAAAACCTCGGCCGAACAGGTCAAAATCGAGCTCCTCTCTCAGCCGTTCCAGAAACGCCAGCCGATATCGATGCCCTTTAAGCAGGGCGATGTTACTGGTAATCCATGAGAGCCGAAGCGGCTTGTCCACGACTTCGCTGACCAGAAGTTGGTCATATGTCTTTGTTACAGACCAAGACCGAGTGATAGGTGGAGACAAAACGAATCGGCGCTCTGCATTCTGCCGAGCAGCCAGCTCTGCGTCAGACGTCAGGACGATGGTATTTTTCCCCTGCCCTTCATGAAATGCGCGATGAGCTTTCGTCGGCGGTTCGCCGATTGCAAAAATTGTCCTGTTTGGACTCGCCTCGATATCAACAGGGAGCCCAAAAATAGAAGCAGAGTTAAAGACAATATGCCAATCGGGCGCGAAGGATGTCCTGCGTACAAAAGCGACATTGTTCCAGATTCCACTGCCCTTTGGAGTGAGATGGTGGATTGCATCATCCAAAACGCCCCAAGAATCCAGACATGTAGCAACAATGGGCGCCGGACGTTCCGTCAACAATTTGGTCGACAAAGCAGTTCCACCCCATTCACTTCCGTTGGACCGGGAGCAACTCGTGCATCGGGCGCAAGACCTCTCCGCGCCTGAAATAGCTCGCGATCCTGATCGGTATCAAACACACGATTCTCTGCGACTTCGCGATTCTGTGCGACTTCGCGCCATTCGACAACTCATCTCTAAGACCGCGGGAATCCCTTCACTCGTGAAGGTACTCAATCGCCATTTCGGATTGCGGTAAGATTGGGCAGCATAAACCTTCCGGGACCCGCTGTCGAGGCAATTGTCGCTTTGCACCTAACCAGGTTCTTCCTCACTTTGTGTGGTGATCAGGCCGGTTGAGTGGCAGCATGCGTGCCCTCTAAAATATGGAAGTTGACTACATTCTTATTATTAATCGGGATATACGACCAGTTTAGAGGCGGCTCGCCTCTCACAGGCGACGTTTGCAGCGGCGACGGCAGATCGAGATATTGGCGGGTTGATGCCGGGCTTTGTCCGAAATCTGTGGTCCGATTTCGGACGAAGTGACGGTCAAGATGTCCGAAATATGCTACGAATTTCGGACAAGCTTCACACACAAAGCGCCGCGGCTTTGCCCGACATCGTCGATATCGTCATGCAGATGGGCGATGCCGACCTAGCCTCGTCCCCTCCCCTTCCAGCCATTGCCAATCCCAGCCTGCCTGCGCATCCGCATCTTGAGGCGCTCGCCGGCCGCGCGCGCGATTATATCGAGGCGGCGAGTTCGGCCAACACGCGCCGCGCCTACGCAGCCGACTGGAAGCATTTTTCGAGCTGGTGCCGGCGCCAAGGCATCGAGATGTTCCCGCCCGATCCTCAGGTCGTCGGGCTCTACATCGCCGCCTGCGCGTTAGGTACGGTCACTGGCGACAAAAAGCCCAACACCGTTTCAACCATCGAGCGCCGGCTTTCGTCGCTCTCCTGGAATTTTGCCCAGCGCGGCCAGCCGCTGGACCGCAAGGACCGGCATATCGCCACGGTGATGGCTGGCGTTCGCAACACCCACGCCTCCCCTCCCCGGCAGAAGGAAGCGATCCTGCCCGAGGGTCTGATCGCCATGCTCGAGACCCTCGACCGCGGCACGCTGCGTGGTCTGCGCGACCGCGCCATGCTGCTTTTGGGTTTCGCGGGCGGCCTTCGCCGATCCGAAATCGTCGGCCTCGACGTCGGCAGGGATCAGACCGAGGACGGACGCGGCTGGGTCGAGATTTTTGCCGATAAGGGTCTGCTTGTCACATTGCGCGGCAAAACCGGCTGGCGCGAGGTCGAAATCGGCCGCGGCTCCTCCGACGCCACCTGCCCTGTGGTCGCTCTGCAGACCTGGCTAAGACTGGCGCGCATTGCGCACGGACCTCTGTTCCGGCGCGTTGCTGGTCAAGGCAGAGCCGTCGGTGCCGATCGCTTGAACGACCAGGAGGTCGCACGCCTGGTCAAGCGCACGGCGCTCGCCGCCGGCGTGCGCGGCGATCTGTCGGAGGGCGAACGGGCCAAGAAATTCGCCGGCCACTCACTGCGCGCCGGCCTTGCCTCGTCGGCCGAGGTCGACGAACGCTATGTGCAAAAACAGCTCGGCCATGCCTCCGCGGAGATGACGCGAAATTATCAGCGCCGGCGCGATCGTTTCCGCGTAAATCTCACCAAGGGCGTCCGGGCTCTGATGCCCCCGTTTTGTCCGCTGGGATGAGGCGGTCAGATCTCAGGCGATAACAATTACCTCATCGAGCACAGCGAGCGCTGTGTCCAGACTATCGGCGGCCGACGCTTCGTAGTCAGGCATGATCATCAACTGCGTTATGGCACGGCCCACAAATTCCGGGTTTAGCTTTTCCAACCGATCCTTGGTCCGGGAGACCTGTTCCGGGAATGCGCGCAGATTGAAGCGAACAAATGACGAGGTCTCTTATCCCCGACACGAATAGCTCGCGATCTCATCGGGATTTCCCTTACCGCCATAGGCAGCTTGAGTGGGATAAGCGCAGATCGGCTGGTGCTTGCCGGGGAATGCCTTGCTGCCAGCCGCGAGAGAATCCGGAGCCTTGTCTTGGTTTATCCAGCCCTCGATGGCGGCCAAAGGATCAAAGTCGTCGAAGGCTTGGCCATCGCCGCAGTGGGTCATCCCCGGGATTATGAACATGCGCACGAAACGGCGAGTCGCTTCCAAATCGCCGCCGCTTGTGACCTCGACGACTTGCTTGTACCAGCGCACCAGATCGTTGGCTGAGAAGACCGGATCGGAAAGTCCCTGAAACAAGAGCAGCTTTCCACCGTGGGCAGCGAAGCTGGCGAGATACGTGCCGGTCGCATCATTGAGCTTGGCCGTATCCGCAACGCGTGCCGGATCCTTGTCGAAGTCGAACTTCAGGGGGTCAAAATTCGGCGCCGGGGGCGTCATGAAGTAGTATTGAAGCGAGCGGGCTCCCAGAACGATGTTATTTGCATCCGACTGGGAAGTGGGGGAATTGCCCAGCTTCCACATTCTCCAGTCCGCGCCCGCAACGCCCGTATCATATGGCCAATCGCTGTAAAGCTTTTCGCCATCGGAGCTTTCCGGACCCGCGAACGCGCGGCTCATGGCCTGCACTTGACCAGCCGTGAGGCAGCTGTCCGTCTTATCGCCTTGGCAGGACAGGACCTTTGGGTCGAACCGGCACTGCTGCCAGGCGTTGATGACGCCATCCTCAATGCCATCGCGGGCATCACAGGCAGCGAGAACCGCCTTGGCGACGATGTTCAGATCCTGCTGGGAGAAGGCGCGGGATAGAATGGGATGGCCGGCCTCATCCTTGGGAGCGATGCTCATGTACTGGCGAGTATCCCAGGCTTCGGCAATGTTGGCGGCACTGAGACGAAAACCCGGGCTACCTGCAACAATGCCGTCGAACTCGAGCGGATATCGCTGAGCCGCTATCAACGCCTCACGACCGCCATTCGAGCATCCCATGAACACCGACTTTTTCGGAGCCGCCCCATAGAACTTGGCAATCACCTGCTTCGAGACCGAAGTGACTTTGCCAATGGAGGCGTACGCAAAATCAATGCGTGCGGCTTGATCGACCCCGAAAGCCGGATCGGGGCTTGGGTGCCCGCCATCCATGCTTACAACAGCGTAGCCGCGCAAGAGCCCGGGAGCCGCGGTCGAGTTCCGGCAAGGAATGGTCCCGACGGCCGGCGCCAGGAAGCCATCAACTGCGCCGCCGCCCTGGAAAAGGAACATGTCGTTCCAGGTCGTCGGAAGACGCACCTCAAACCGGGTGCCATATGATTGACCATCGACCCCCTGGCGTTTCCCGATAACACCTCGGACAAGGCAGTGCCCGCCCACTTTTACCGCCTGAGGCGAGGCGCCGGTGAATGCAGTGAAGGGATCTGCGGGGATCCCCTGCGGCTTTTGAAGGCTAGCCTCGGTAAAGATCACGCTTGGAATTTTGAGCTTGGCGATGGACCGGCACGCCTGATCCGACGCGTCTGCCGCCAGTGCAGGCGCACATACACATATGATCGCCAACATCAGTGCCAGCGTGCACCCGCGGTCCCGCAGCTTGAGCCCGTTAGCCAAGAACATACCCATCCTCCCTGGATGCGCCCGATAGCCCGAAAGCTGATCGCATTGGTAGCTAGTTGTGAGCTTTCAGTAGGTTGTCCATCCGGTCCGAACCGGGAAAGCTGAGATTGTCGAAGCTTCAGTGACTCCAGGGGGACCGGATGAACATCCATAAGAATACCGGTCTGACGCCGCTCGGTCGAGAGCGGATTTTTTGCGCCTGGGCGCGCCGGCAGCACCTCGAGGTGTTGCCGCCTGATCCGCAGACCGTCGGCCTCTACATCACGGCCTGTGCATCCAGAAAGGTTACAGGAGACAAGAAACCAAACTCTGTGGCGACATCGAGCGCCGTCTCTCCTCCCTGGCGTGGAATTATACGCAGCGTGGCGAGCCGCTCGATCGAAAGGACCGCCATATCGCCACCGTGCCCGCCGGCATCCGTAACAGCCACGCAAAACCGTCTGTGCAGAATGAGGCCATACTTCCCGAAGACCTGATCGCCATGCTGGAGACGGTGCTCCGCAAGACCCATCAGGTCGCCCCAGGCCAGAGCAACCGGCTCGTCCCCGGGGAGGACGAAACGGTCGACCACTCCGCTTGTTCGACTTGTGTTCGGGCGACTATCCCGGCTTCTATGCATCGCGCTTCGGCGCGGCGAGCTTTGTCCAACGCGCCAAGCCTTTGAACCGAATCGCTGTAGACGGAAGTCGCGGCGAGCTTCGCGTTGTTGATCGGAGCATCGAGCCAGGCGTCGTATTCGCGGTATCCACCCCATCGTCTGTCGCGCAATCTGTTGGCGAGCGCGTCCTCAGCCGTTCGATCGCGGCCGTCTTTGCCGCAAACTATTATATGGCGGCCGCCGATGCCATTCGGGCGCGCAATATCTCAGGGGTTGAAGGATCGTCGATCAGTTTTCCGATGTCTTGGCGGGCCGCGATGATCTGCACATGACCCTACAAAGATTGCGCGTAGTAGGAAATACTGGTGCAACTGGTCACCCCAGGCGTCAGGATAATCGTAGAACCAATCGAACGAATGCACGCATCGCGGTTTGCCTACAGCACTGCTCTCCTGTCCCGATAGCGCAAATTCGCGGTTACCTCCGGCCACGAACAGTCGGACCAATTTTATTTGTAGGTTAGACCTTCGTCCTCGGCAAGATTGGCCAAGCGATGACTCGCTGCTGAATTGCCGGCCCGCGCGTGATGAGCGCGAAGGCGTCAGGTGCCCCCGCCGTCAAGACTCAAGCCGCGACGTAATCAGGCGGGAGTGCCTTCCGCTAGGTGGGGATGGACTGGCCGCCGAAGTCAGAAGCAGCAAGCCTGGAGCATAATGGAAGACCTCGACCATGTGAAGCAGGCCGCGAAGCGCGTCCGGGCCTATTTGCAGCCACCTGCTCAAAGCCGCGACATGAAGCCAGCCGCCAGCCTGCCATGTTCGACGGCAATCGTTTAGCTTGCTGCCGCCGACCGCTTGAAAACGATGGTCACCTTCGTCCCTTTGTTGGCGCTGGACTCGACGGCTAGCTGCGCCTTGGCGTTCTCGGTCAGCGAGCGCGCGATCAGCGCTCCGAGCTTGCCTGGTTTGGGCCACACCTCGCCTTCCGGCAGGCCGATTCCGTCGTCCGCCACTATAACCCGGCAGCCGTCGCCATCGACGACGCTGTGCAGTGTTATCGTGCCGCCATCGCGGCCCCGGAACGCATGCTTTAGTGAATTGGTCAGCAATTCGTTTACGACCAGCCCGGCCGGCATGGCCACGTTTATTGACACGGGATATGTATCCACCTTCATATCCAGGCGGATCCCCTCGACCGCATGCGAGCTCATCACCGCGGACGCGATCTGGCTGAGATACACACCAAGGTCGACCTCCTCCTTCGGCTCGTCGGCCGTTAGCGTCTGGTAGAGGATCGCCAGAGCGTCGACGCGACCGGCGAGCCGCTCAAACCGTCTCCGGTCGGCCTCGGTCGCGTTGCGGCTTTCCAGCCGGATCAGCGCGGTGATCATCTGCAGGTTGTTCTTCACCCGGTGCTGCAGTTCGCGCAGCAGCGTGTCTTTCTCGCTAACACGCTCCTCCGCCGAGCGCTCATCTCCCGCCTCGCCATGGGCGGATACGTCGACCAGGGCCACCAGTCGGAAGCACACCTTGCCGTTGTCGTCTTCGATCACGTTCGAATAAACGTCGACGATCGCGGGTTTGTCCTCTCCGCGCTCCAGCTTGAAGGTGCCGACCAAATCGGTTCCCTCGACCACGGCCTCGGCTAGCGGCCTGTCCTTTTGCTGATGGAGGCCCGTGCCTAAAAGGGCCGCCCAGTTTTCTTGGGTGAGCCTGGCGGCTGTCAGGCCTGACAGTTTCTCGAATTCCGGATTGGCGTAGACCACGCGCTCTTCACCGGCAAGGTCCGAAACGGCTATGGCGATCGGCACCTGGTCGAGGAATTTCTTGAACTGTTCGCTTTCCAGTGCGGTTGCAAGGTCAGGTGTATCAAGCAACTGCTCGACCGCCTCAGCCTTCTCTGAATCCGATGTCATTTGCGCGCCTGTTTTGTGCGGATATTATCAACAATGCGGCGAGCCTGCCATCGCCAAAACTGGAGCTGCATCTCACATTTCGCATCACGCATCTGACAACAAGCTCTGCATCGCGTAACGGCCGCACGTCCAGCATTGCGACCGGCCGAAGGAGAGCGGCAAGGATCGGCTAGAATCCAGGTGTCTGGAATGTCGAAGCGACCGGTCAAGTGGGTACGCTGCGGAAGATCGATAGAGCAGGCATTCAGGGAGAATGAGTTCGCGTGCCGGCCTCGGCGATACGTGCCGACACTGTCAACCTCATGACCGCATGCGGGCTGAAAGAGCAGCGCTTCGCTCCAGCGGTAATTCAGGCCGCTAGCTGCCTAACTGCGGCAAGCCCATCGATCGTGTATGTTGAGACGCTATTGCCGATGCCTAAATATCGAACCCGTCATGGCAATCGTTGTGACGGGAAGCGCTCGCTTATGGGCTGTGCTGGAATGCGCATGAAGTATACGCCTGTGCGCCGCTTCGTTGATCTCTTGGCCTTCGAGGAAGTCGTCAATCTCATCGTATGTGAGACCGGGACGAGGTTCTCCAGGTCGGCGGTCGGGATCTTTTCAACAAGATCAGACGGAGCGCCCAGATACACTGCCAAGGCGCGAACTCTGCGCTTGTTCAGCCCGGAAAGAGGAAGAATGTCTGCGGCACCATCGCCGAACTTGGTGAAGAAGCCCATCAAGGCCTCGGCTGCTTCGAAGCGACTTCTGAAAAAGAAGTGTGGGTTTGCTCTCATACCCTTTGCTGAAAAATGTTGTGATAGAGCGCATGGAATGCCACGCGCTTCGAATCGGAGTAGCCATCCGGGAAGCCTGAAGCCCCTTTGAAGCGCATGTCCGGCAGCTATTCATAGCGTGGATGACTTTGATCGAAACAAACGATTTCATAACTCTTCGGAAATCTTGCATGGACAAAAGCACGTCCGCACCGGTCACCCATCCAAAGGAGAAAATCTTCCATGCGCCCTGACGTGCAGTGGAGGTCGTGCCGAGAAGTGAGTTGCAACTGGCCGATCATGTCGGCGGTTCGACGCTAGTCGTCCCCAATGTTCCTGAGCTGCGAAGTCTTGCAGGCGAGCCAGCTGCCCAGCGCGATTCTGCTTGTGGCGGGCTTTTTGCCGCAGGCAGTCCGCTCGTTTGGGCAGCGGATTGGAGACCCGGCCGGCAGCGCTACCATACAACATCAGCGCACTTTACATCTACGCGGTATTGCCGGGCTTCCAGTCGGTGCCATGTTTGGCCGACGAATGACGCGATGCGGCCTCCTGCACAAGCGAAGGCGTTATCGGATGTGCGACCGGGAAGCAGGCGGACAGTGCAGCACATGTCACTCGCCTGTGCGACGGTCTTTCGGGGAATGAAATCGGGCCAGTTCACGGCGCGGCATTATTCGTCAACAGCCGCCCCTTCGCAAGGATATAGGCAGCCCGCGTCACAAGTTCGTGCTGCAGATGAAAACGGCATCGCCGGCATGCAAGTCAGCAGCCGCTCAAGATTCGATGATCCAGCCAAGCTCTCGGCGTCATGGAACGGCAGGCGCCACGATCGAAGCATCTCATCTTGATTCAGGCGGACCCTTATGAGGCGTTCTTTGATGCCGGTGATGCCTGACAGGCGGTTGCAGCTGCAAGCGACAACGCGGCCTATTTAGTTGGAAACGGTCTGAGGCAGGCCAATTTGGCTTGCCCGTCACTATGTGGAGAAAGAAATGCTGTGTCTAGGAATTAGCGGCGGACTTGACCAAGTCCATGAAAACCGATTCGAGCTTCGGAACGCCTTTATGCACGATGGCGCCGCGGTGCTCGTCCGAGACGGACGGGTGATAGCAGCCGTCGAAGAGGAACGCCTCAATCGGATGAAACACTCCAACAAGCTCCCAATTCGTTCGATTCAATACTGTCTGTCAGCGGCGGGGGTTCAGCTCAACGACATTGATCGTGTCGCGCTCTACGCCAGCGAGCCCTATGCCAACGCCATGCTTGAAGGTATGTCCGCATCCCACCCGGACATTCTCTCCATTCCGTTGGATGCTAAAACGTTGGTGCAGGATCTGTTAACGCGTGAGTTCGGCACTAAGTTGGACAGTTCGCGTATTTCATTCGTAAGTCATCATCAGGCGCACGCCGTGAGCGCCTTTGCAATGTCGGGCTTCGAACAAAGTCTCATTCTAGCGATTGATGGCTCTGGTGATTTCCTATCGGGCCTCTTGGCGGTAGGGTCTGGCACAGAAATTACGCAACTCGAGGCTTTCCCCGAGAACAATTCTCTTGGGCTGTTTTATCTCGAGACGATCCGCTATCTCGGCTACGGCTTGTTCGACGAGTATAAGGTAATGGGACTCGCGCCCTACGGCGACCCCGCTCCCTATCGCGAGCTCTTCGAGCAGTTCTACGAGCTCTCCGCCAACGGCGGTGGCTACCGTGTTCACCTCGACCGCATCGGTCCGGCGTTGCTCCGCAATATCGAGGTCAGGCGAAAGGGAATGCCCTTCACCCAGCAGCATCGAGATGTGAGTGCGTCACTGCAGGAAGCGCTTGAGCGGATCGTGTTCCACATTCTCCGGCATCACCGTGAGGCCACCGGCATGAAGCGGTTGTGCCTGGCGGGGGGGGTGGCCCACAACTGCACGATGAACGGTAAGCTGCTGTATTCAGGGCTTTTCGAAGACATTTTCGTGCAACCCGCGTCTCACGACGCTGGCTGCGCATTGGGAGCTGCGCTGATAGTCTCTAACGAGATAGGCCGCCCCGCGCCGTGTGAGCGACTGCAGGAGGTCTATTGGGGTCCTGATCTCGGGAGCGAGCGCGCCGTGCAACAGGAACTGAATGCATGGGCCGGACATCTCGAGGTTGAACGCTCTGATGACGTGGCAAGCAGTGCAGCCGACTGGATCGCCAACGGCGCCGTGATCGGCTGGGTGCAGGGTCGTTCGGAGTTTGGGCCACGTGCGCTGGGCAACCGCAGCATTCTTGCCGACCCTCGGCCCGCCGCAAACAAGGACCGGATCAATGCGATGGTCAAGAAGCGCGAAGGCTATCGGCCCTTCGCGCCATCTGTGCTGGAGGAGGATGCGAGCGAATTTTTCGACCTCCCGGACGGTAGGCACGAATTTCCATTCATGAATTTCGTCGTTCGCGTGCGTGACTCAAAGCGCGCCTTGCTCGGTGCCATCACGCACGTCGACGGTACCGCTCGCCTGCAAACAGTATCGCGCAACGCCAATCCCGCGTACTGGGAGGTCATCAATGCGTTCAAGAAGCGCACAGGCACTCCAATTCTGCTCAATACGTCCTTTAACAACAATGCCGAACCGATCGTGGATTCGGTTGCAGACGCGATTGCCACCTTTCTGACGACAGAGCTGGATGGACTTGTGGTCGGGCCCTTCCTGGTAAAAAAGCGGGCTGCAACGCTGCAGGATTGGACTGCGCTTGCGGTTTCGTTGCCGCCCTATGTGTCCCTCCATCAAACCCGCGCTTACAAAGCGCCAGATCGTCGGGAGACTCACTGCGAGATCAGCACGACCCACTTCAGCAGTGACAGTGTACGAATTTCACACGACTTGTTTAATCTGCTGATGCGGATTGAGGGCGAAGCCGTGTTGGGAGATCTCCTCAATACAATTGCGCCGGATCAGGCTAAGCGTGAAGCTCTGATGGAGGGCCTGCGACGGCTGTGGGAGCAGCGCCTCGTTCGATTGCATCCCTCACAAGCTGCTCGCATGGATCAAGACTGCGATCAAACGCTGGACCAGCATAACAGGCTCTCAGCGTGATAGAGGTGCCGCTATCCAAGCTCGGCGAATAATGGTGTTCATCGATGCCGCCTGCCACCTCACCGCTGGCAGGCAGTCGACTTCATCACAGGGTTGATTCGTCCACTTCACCTTGGACGACCGGACGCGCAGAAAAAAGCGGCTGCGGCGGGTCCTTGCTAGCCAACGTGATGCGGGACCACAGCGACAGGGCGTGCCCGAGACGGTCAATGCGGCCGGCGGTGTCGTCGCCGGCGGCGACGGTCGCATTCAGGATCAGCATCGACCAAAGAGCGAGGCCACTGCCGTTATGCTCCGAGATCTGGGGACGGCGGCATGGCGATCACCGTCTACTCGGCGTTGCCGAACTCACTGCATGCGAGACCGTGACGAAGCCCTTCACATTGCGGGTCGGGACATAGCTGGCTTTCTTGGCGCGCTACCATCGCTAGAGATGCAGACTTCGCCCAACAGCTCCTGCTGGAGCGCGGCTTGGATCTGATGGCAGAATTCTTGCGGAGACGCGGACAAAGTGGGGAGCACTCCAACCTACACACGCGTCACTGGGCTATCAGTGTTGACCGTATAATCTTCGGAATGGCAATGGCATATTTTACAAAGCACGACGGCAATCAAATTATATACCGCAGCTGGGAAGAGCCGGAACAGTCAAGCGCAAGGATGAGAATTTTGGTCCTCAAGCTTGATCATGTCGGCGACTTTTGGATGTCTCTAGGGCCTCTAAAGGACCTTCGTCAGCGTTTTGCGCATGCCCACATTACGCTGGTGGTGGGAAGCTGGAACATCGCTACTGCAAAACAGTTCGACCTCGCCGACGATCACATTGCCTTTGACTTTTTTCCTCGCAACCCAAAAGTCAAAACGCGCAAAGAAGCCGCGGACATAAGGCCGCTGCTGACCGGCGAGTTTGATCTTGCCATTGATATGCGTGTTCCGGAAGAAACAAGGCCGATCTTGCTTGAAGTTCCCGCCAGGCACCGTGCGGCGATAGTTGATCCGTACAGCATGCATCAGATCGATATTGCGATAGCGCCATTCAATCTGAAACTGCGCAGAACCATTTTCTACAAGCTGGTCCAAAAAATAGGGCTTGCTAACAAAATCCCCCGTAGATGGCTTGATTGGTTCATTGACCGTAAGCAGGTGCGTCTCCAGCATGTGTCAGAAATCCTCCTCTTTCTGGTCGCAAAGGCAGCTGCCTATTTCGAAAGCGGAGCGGGTCACCCACAGAATTCGACTACAGGCAATGCCCCGATTGTCGTGGCTCCGTTCTCCAATTCCAGCCTGCGAGATTGGCCGATTGAAAGTTTTGGCAAAGTTGTCGCTGCTCTTTCGACCCGTGGTGAGGTGGTCCTCGTTGGCCGTGGCGAATGCCTGGAAGCGCTTGAGGAGGTTGCGAAGATAGCTAGGGAACGTGGAGCCGCGAACATTCGGACGGCTGTCGACTTGTCAGAATTGGAATTCAATTGTCTCGTGAATTCGGCCGCGCTCGTCGTTTCGAACAATTCAGGCACCGGCCATGTCGCTGCCCAGCTTGGCCGCCCTACTATCGGCATTTTCACGGCGTCACATCTACCTGAGATTTGGGGGTTTCGAGGTCCCTTGGTCAGCATGCTTATGAGTGTTATTGAATGTCGCGGATGTGGTCTGGACCAAGTGCGGCATTGTCCGGTCAAAGTCCGATGCAAGTTCGACATCACGCCGGATCTCGTGATTGCCGAGGTAAACGCCTTGATGAATCATTGTAAGGGTACGGCACAAGCTTAGTGGCTCGCGGTCACCACAACCGCGATTGCCCAGCCCTTGTCGCTGATTCAATCGCTACAATCATCTAAAGGCCGAAATTCAGAATCGAATCGACTTGTTCGAAGGACCGCAGTGGCGATGTCACATTGGCCGACAGGTGGCATAGAGCGGCGCCTGAGAATGAAAGTGCCGCCGCCCAGCCTTCATAGCCGTTCCTCCTTTGTGGCGTGACGGCCCGAAAGTCGCCATCGCGTCAGATGTTCATCAGGTTCGGGATAGCCGGGGCTCGTCCGGCGACAGTCATGGCAGCGACTTCGCTTCTGGACCCGCTCATCCGGCCGCCAAAAACAAATGCGCTTCCTAAGCCGTAATTGATCCGCCGGAGCTGACCAAAGCCACCTTGCTCTGGGTTGCGGCAATGGCGACTGGGGCGAGAAGCCGAGAAGAACCGATGCGGCGAGAAATCCTGAAACCATCCGCCACGAGACGTCGCCAGGGAACGTAGTATTGCGTTCCGCGTTACACTAACGTATATACGTCCGCAGCACAGGAGCGCGCCATGGCCACCACACCCACTAGGAAGGAAGCACCCGTCTCGATGCGGTTTCGCGACGATGATCTCACCATCATCGACCGCGGCGCGGAGCTGCTCGGCCTGTCGCGCACGGAGTTCATGCGGCGCGCCGCGCTGCACGAGGCGCAGGCGGCCATCCTCAACGAAACCGTCATCCGCGTGTCCCCGGAAGCCTATGACGCCTTCATGCAGGCGATCTCAGCCCCGGCCGCTGCGCCCCCGGCGAAGGCGGCCGAGCGGCTGCGTCGGTCCCCGCCCTGGGACCGCTAGGTGGCGCTTTCAGGCATCGAACTCCTCGACCACGCACACCGCCTCGACAGCTTCGATTGCGGCAAGCCGGCGCTCCATGCTTGGCTGGCCGGCTTCGCGCGAACGAACCAGGCGCGCGGGTTTACCCGCGTCCTGGTCGTTCACGACGAGGGAACAGTCGTCGGGTATTACGGCCTCGCGCCGGGCGTGATCCAGCCAAATAGCGCACCGCGCGCCATCCGCACCGGACGCCCGCCCGATCCGATCCCCTGCCTGCTGATCGGACAACTCGCCGTCGACCACCGCTATGCCGGACAAGGCGTCGGTAGCGGCTTGGTCAAGGACGCGCTGTATCGCTGCGTCGCCGGCGCCGACATCGTCGGCGGCCGCGCGGTGGTGGTGCGGGCGATCGACGCCGAGGCAGAGCGCTACTGGCAGAGCTGGGGCTTCATTCCCGCGCGGGACAATCCGTCGGTGCTCATGCGCTCGATCCAGGACGTGAGCCTCTGGCTGGCCGACAAAGGCCACTAGCTCCGCGCGCGTAGCGCCTCCGGAAGCGGCAGGTCTGCGCGCCGGCCTGCCGCCGACCGGGCTCTAGTTGCGGCGTCCCGCCGCTCCCCGAGCCGGCTTCGCCGTCTCGGCCTTCGGGTGACGATCCCTCACGCAGGGCCAGAGGGAGACGGCGGTCAGAGAGAGGGAGCCCTGGAGAGAAGGGAAAGTCATGATCTCGATGATATTCATAGGTGCCGCGAGATATTTGAGCTGCCGGAACCTGCCATCGCTCGGATCCGCCCAATCGTTGTTGCCGTGCACGGCGTGCTGATTGGCGACGCGTCTGGAGCCGATGCCGAGGCGCAGGGCCTGCTCGCGGGCTACGGCTACAAACATGTCGGGGTCCTCCATGCGGCCAAGGAACCCCGCAACGATCTGGGCGACTGGGCTGCCTACCGGGTCCCGTCTCCTGAAGGCGCTAGAGGATACTGGATCCACGCCGCCAAAGACCGGGAGATGGCGCGCGCCGATTTTGGGATGATAGTCTGGGACGGCGCGTCACCCGGCACGGCCGTCAACGTGCTTCGGCTCGCCATGGCGAACAAGCCGAGGTCATCTACGATCTGGCCAGGGGCAGCATGGCGACTACGCACCATGTCGGAGACTGGTGCGCCATTGCTCCGCGATGCCGGTCCAGACATTCGGCGCGCCAAGCCGAAGCCCGCATGACGCCAGGCGAGCGCCTGGCGTTGCCGGGATGATGTACGCGCGGTCCCGGCGGGTCCAACGCGATAGGCTTGATCCGGCCCCGCGCCCCCAACTCCACTTGTATGAACGGCCGGGGCCGGCCCTTTTCGAAACCGGCTCACCGCCGCGTGGCGTTGTGCAGGATGATTGTCTTGACCCGTCTCGCATCTGAAGCGGGTGCAAGCCTGCCGCACATGCCGCTGCTTGGTCATCCAACCTGGCTGCGAGGCATCGCTACCGTGGGGCGTGGCGTTCGCTGCCAGTCGGCTCCGATCTCCAAACCGCTGTGCCGCCATACCGAACACGCAAGGCGGTTTAACCGCCAGGCTGCTGTTCAAGGTATTAACGACTCAAGCGGCATGACCGGAGAGGCTGGCGGGGTAAGCAGCTTCCATCGATCCGGCGGCATTGCGGATGTGGCTGGCGATGGCGGCCTGAGTTCTTGTCCATCTGCCGCATAGCGGGTGGTCAGATGCTGGTCGCGTTTCCGGCGAGCCGAAGCATTTGTCTCTCAAGGTCACCCGTTGGAAATCCAGCACCAGCAGCTTGTCGGGACAAGATAGTTGCTATTGGGATTGGCCGCCGCAACCGCGAGCATCGCTTCTCCCATCCCATTGACGCCTCGGGCATTCAGCATTTCACCAGCGTTCTGAATGTCGCGCACCTCTTTGTTCTGGCTGAGTTTTGATTTACCAACCAGGCTGGTGATCTCGATTTCCAGGGCGACGATCGCCTTCACCATCGTGTCGATGAAGTCCTTCGGCGCGTCGCCCATCTTCCACGGGGCAGGCTGCGAGGCTTCATGCATGTGAGTGAGCTTCGTCACGTTACGGCGCACATAGCGCTCATCATCCCGGACAGTGATGCGTCCGTGGGCGTGGACGACGAGATAGTTCCACGTCGGCACCTGGTTATGGAATTCATGCTTGCTTGGATACCAGTTCGGCGAGATGTAAGCGTCAGACCATCGAGCTCGTCCCGGACCGCATGGCGCTACGGCGTCACCTCCAGCCCGGCGAGACAGTCGTCATTGTCCGTGAGGGTGACCGCCGCCTCTACGGTGAGAATATTGATCGCCGGCAACTTATGGCGCCTGCCGACCTCAAATTCGTTGAAGTCGTGCGCCGGCCTGATCTTGACCGCGCCGCTGCCTTTCTCCGGATCAGAATACTCGTCCGCCACCACCGCGATCCTGCGGCCGACGATCGGCAGAGGATTCGCTGCTAGCACCGTGGCAGTTTGACAACCCGGCCATCGGGGCGGTAGCACCGTCCAAGGCCAAGAGTCGCAGGGCAGACCGCACCCCATCGGGCTGCGCGACCCAGACCAGCTGACGCCCAACTGGCACACTCATCGCGCATCAGCACCGTGGATGCGACATCTAATTTGTTGCGAGCGCGATATCGGAACTTGGTTGTGACGCAGCTGTGCGTAAGCGCACCCGCTGTCAGCAAGTGAGTGAGCGAAAGAACTACGTGGTGGAGGTGAGAAGTCATGCGGCGTCAAGATTCCCCGCCCTTTGCGGCAAACACACTGATCCCTCTTCAGAATCCGGTCTTTCGTTCGATCTGGACAGCCACGCAGATATCCAGCCTTGGCTGGCTGGTGCAGAGCGTGGCTATAAGCTGGCTTATGGCAACGATTTCAGCCTCCGATCTGATGGTTGCGCTCGTGCAGGCTGCATCGACACTGCCCGCCTTCTTCTTGTCGATCCTTGCTGGAGCGATTGCAGACAGCTTCAGCCGCCGCGGCGTGATGCTTGCCGGACATTGCCTGATCGCACTGGCATCCACGGCGCTGGCTCTCTCTGTTGGACTGGGCTTTGTCAGTCCATGGCTGATCTTGGGACTGAGTTTCTTGGCGGGATGCGGCTTCGCCTTGAATGATCCAGCCTGGCACGCCTCGGTCGGCGACATCCTGGAAAAGCGCGACATACCCGCTGCAGTGACGCTGATGTCGGTGGGGTACAACGTGGTTCGGAGCATAGGACCGGCGCTGGGCGGTGTAATTTTGGCTTTGCTGGGCCCCCTTACGGCTTTCGCCTTCGCTGCGCTGACCGACCTGGTCCCGTTGAGCGCTGTGCTGCGCTCCAAGTGGCAAGTTCGCTCTTCGCCTCTTCCGCGCGAGCGGATGACGACGGCCATTCATGATGGCATGCGCTTCACGGCAATCTCCTCGGAGATCAGAGTGGCGATCGTGCGCGCAACCCTGTTCGGGCTGTCAAGCATCTCGATCCTTGCTCTGCTCCCCCTCGTGGTTCGCGACCAACTGGCGGGGGGGCCAATTGTTTACGGCGTCCTGTTAGCCGGCTTCGGCACAGGCGCCTTCATCGCGGGCATTGGCAATAGCTACTTGCGACGCATCACGTCCCAAAATCGATTGATCACGCTCGCATCCGTTGCTTGCGCAACGTGTTGCCTTTTACTGGCTCTCACATCATCGGTGGCTGTAGCAGCGATCGCGCTTGCAATCGCTGGCGCAGGCTGGGTTGTCACCTGGACCGGAACCGACGTGTGTGTGCAGTTGGCAAGCCCAAGGTGGGTCGTTGGTCGCACCCTGTCGATCTATTACGCCCTGACCTACGGCGGCATGGCAGCGGGCAGCTGGATCTGGGGTGCTGTCGCGCAGTACTATTCCCTGACGTGGGCTTTGGAAGGTGCTGCAGCGGCGCTGTTGCTGGTTGCAGCCGTGGGAAAGCTATTGCCGGTACGGCTATGGGAGGAATCGGATCAAGGGGCCTTCGACTTCAGGCCACCAGAACTGGCCCTCGATTTGAAGCCCAGGAGCGGCCCGATCGTGATCAAGGTGGAGTACTCGATACCCGAGGAGAATATCGAGGAATTTCTGAGCTGCATGCGCGAAAGGCGGCGCGTTCAGAGCCGTGCCGGTGCGCGGGACTGGACCCTCCAGCGCGATCTTCAGAACTCGACTCTTTGGACCGAGACATTCCGCACGCCGACATGGACGGACTATCTTCGTCTAAACCATCGGCTAACGGTGACTGACAGGGAGGTAGGCGAGCGCCTTGCCGCTCTGCAGGTCGGTGATTCTCCTCCTCGTCTCTCACTTTCGATCGAGCGGTCGACAAGCCCCGCCCCCGGCAGCCAAGTCCAGCCCGTGCCCTTTGTATCGCGCCCGTAAGGAAACCAGTAACTTTTCTGGGTTCGGACACGTGAATGGCCGAGACCTACTCCATCTTTAGTCGGGACTGCCCGGATTGCCATACGTTGCGGTCGGTTAGGCGAGCATGAGGATTTGTGTGGCACGTACGTCCACCACGGGCCCATGTCCAGCCCCACCGCCTCTGCCATCAGATCGGCTTGGGCACGGGTTCAGGTCGCCTGTCCCCCTGCATCGTGGCGAGCAGCGCGAGCAAGGGGGCGGAGGGGTCTCCCCGGTCTGCACGGAGCGAAGCGGGCAGACGGAGGAATCCGCCAGCGGCGACTTGCAGGGAGAGGGCCGCGCGCCTCTTTCCCTCCCTCACAAAACGTGCCGCCAAACACGTTCACGTCGGCGCAGCCGTGCCGCAGAGCCGGCCGCAACAAAGAAGGCCCGCAAGGCGGAAGCATCGAAATGTCCGCCAGCGGGACCAATTCAGTTCGGTGCTGGAGAAAGCGGTTCAACAGGGCGGCCGTAGTAGGAGCACCAGCATAGCGCCGTCGCCAGGCGCGATGCGGACCGACAGCCCCGACGAAGGGCGCTGATTGATCGACTGAAATTGGATCGGGTCATTTTATCAGCTGACATAATCCATGAATTTTTCACGATGCTTCAGCGCGCGCCTGGATTTTCTGCATTTAGCTGCAGCGAAGGTCCCGGTGATGCGGTGGAAGCGCACCCGGGGCATCTTGGACCTATTTGATGCAGCCATCCAGGACTGCCATTGCCACAGCAGTGGTCACAACATGCTAGGCGGGCTTCTGGAGATGAACGCGACGATCGGTCAGACGCTCTTTCATTGGCTGCGGTCGGCGCCAGACGGTCGCGGAGCTTCAAATCTGATCGGGCTCCCGAGCGAATTGCCGTCCTACGAGCATTCGGGACCGATCTCGGCCTACAGGCACGCCTTACTTCGGGCGGCGGATCAAGTGATCCGTGAGGGGAATGCCACGCCGGCATGGCTCGCCAATGACTTCAATGCCAACTGTCGGCAGTCACATCATAAATTAAGCATAGCTCCGCGACACATATCCAAGGTGGCGCACAATCCTGCGAACTGTCATCGCTGTGACAACAATCGCCAAACCAAGCAAAGTGGCGAACTCGATTCTGCTCGCGAGATCCCAAAGCTCTCCGAACGGTATTAGATCCATGAAGCGAAACACGGCACCCTGAAGCAGGTAAAGCAGCAGTGTGCTCTGACCAAGCTCCAGCGCGACAAAGCGAGCTACGCGAGTTGAATAGCCAACTCTCCAGCATAGGAATATAAGCTGCATCGCCAGTGCAGAAGTTGCTACCGAGCCAGCGAACATCAGCAACACTTGTTTGGCCGACTGTGCATCGTAGATCAAAACAAGATTGTTGTAGACGTACGTTTCCTTTCCCCAAACAAGAAAGCACATGAACGCAGCCATCGAAAGTAACACCACAAAAATAGCCTTGTGGCGCCTGATGCTAGCTGCCTGCCATCCGATCGGCTGCGCAAACAAGAACCCCAAACAAAAGAATGGGTATGTGTATCGTACCAACGGGGTTATTGACCACGGGACGGGCGCGAATGCGATCGCAATTGCAGATGCGCCTATGATCCACACCGACGAGCCATTGAAAGTCGTGAGCAACTTTATCAGGACGAAGGACGCGAAAGCTGCCCAGATGAACCAGTATGTGCCAATGAACTCCCTAAAAAAATCCAACATTCCACTGGTTAAACTGTTCGCCGAAGACATTACGGCGGCCTTCGATATCCAAATCAACGCACACCAAAAAAGCATGGGCAATACTAGTTGCATTGCTCGATCACTGGCGCCTTGAGGGAACGATTTGCGCAGAATCGCTCCCGAAGAAAGATATCCACTTATCGCCATAAACAGAGGCATGTGAAACATGTAGATCGACTTAAAATATGGCGACAGCCAAAAGTCGTCAGTGCCTCGATAGATAACATATTGTAACAAATGCCCAATTATCACCAATATAATGAGGACGCCTTTGGCGAAATCGAAGCTTAGGTCTCTGGCCTTTGTCCCTTCTGGGCACGGGTCGCGCCCCTTCGAACCGACTGTTTTGTGATTAAGCATCAGACCTCCAGCCGATATCCTGCCGTTACTGCTTCCACTTTGGTTCTAGAGTGGTTCACGCACGGCATCTTCGGATCCCATTCTGGATTGTCGCACCCCAATCCAGCCGGTAATGGAGAGGATGAGGGCCGCAGCACGACACAAGCGGAACAGGCCTGTTCTGGGTTAGAAGGCCCCAATATTTCCATTGAACTTCGTCCTCATCGCCTCAATAGCGGCAGTGCCGCCGGCTGGAATGTAGATCAACCGGAACTCAGGGCTCGCGCCGGCCAACTTCGATTGGTTTCGAATGGTCAAGCGGCGCCGGTCGTTCCATAAGCCTTCCTCAAGAAACGGGCGGTATCCGCTATTCTCTTTGGTCGGTAAAATCGATTGTGTTTATGGAACGCATGCGCACGATGGATACGTGCGCATCAGGCGCACGTGAGTGCCCACGGATAGGATTTTGCTTCGGGGGTCACCGTCCTTTCGTGACTCTTGCAGTGCATGGATGAGGCGGCAATTCCCGCGGTGCAGCACCTTTCGAGCGCGTGCCACAAAATCGCTGGGTTCGACCTGCGCGGCGCTGGGTGGAGATCCGCATGATCTAAAGCGTCACCATCCGACGGGCAACATCTCACGACGCGCCGGGCAGCTTGGCCAGCATCCGCACTGGCCGATCTTGCGCTGCGTGCGATCGCCTCCTGATAGCATAGAGCAAGACCTTCTTGAAATCGGCCTGTGCCGGCAATTTTGTCGTAAAGCTCATGGTGGCGACTCCCGCACGCGCGCAGGACAGCCGGCAGATCGCGCATCTTGGCGATCCACCCTGCCATTCGGCCCGTCGTTCTTCTTTATTCCAATGGAGATCGTAATCAGGTCCGGACGGTCACGCAGTGAAGTGTTCTCCCTTCGAGCAGCCACGTCGGCGCCGCTCAGAATCTTCGACGAGCGCGCCAGGACAGCATCGATCTGCGCAAATTCTTGCCAGCAGATCGTCCTCACATCATCATGCCCTTGGCTTCAACCGGGCTGGTGCCCTCCCCTTCCCGGCTTTTTGTCCCGACGCTCGGGTCGCGCCGCCCGGCCCGGTCAAGGCCAAAAAAATCGTCGCGGGTGAGCGCCCACTCCGGCTTCTGCCAAATATTCGTCGGCGGGTTCGCAGCACCGCGGGCGCACGGGTGAGCTCGTGGGTAGGAGTGCGGATGGAAGTAGGCGATGCACATCGTCATCAGCACCTCAGATTGTGTGAGGTCCACGGCCCGCTCGTTTCCGCCGACGGCGGCGCGGCGGGCGTCGGTATACGCAGGGCGGGTCCGTCGCCTTGGCCTCAGTTTCGGGGCAATGGCAGGCCCCGGTCAGCGCGGCGCCGAGTTGGGCGGAAAGATCGACGGCGCGCAACGCGGGGCTCCTACGCGACGAGCAGTTTTTCCCCCGGTCTGACCCGGCCTCGACTCCAGATGCCGCAATGACCGTCGCGGCCCGGCGCGGTTGATCGGGTCTCATGCCCAAAGCTGCCTCGGTGCCCAGTAGCGGCACCGCATTGCCCCTCCCAGGCGCTGCGCCAGTAAAGCGTCGGCGAGCCAGCATCCGACGGTGCGTTCGAAGCGATCTCATTCGGCGGCCATGATCGCGCCGGTCACCATGCCGCAGCGGAAAGCTGCCGAGCTCGTCTGGCCAGGTCGCTGACCGCCTCGTCGTCGCGGGCGACGACCGAAATCTTCCCTACCGCAGCGAGCTTTCTCCCGTTAGAAGATCCTCAGCGGGATGGGCAGCCAGTTCACGCCCGGCCAACAGCATCCGGCCCGCGGGGCCGACCTCGTCTCCCGGTCGTGTGAGCAGAAGAACATCGCGAAGTGCGGCTTCATCCTCGACGCCGCGAGCCTGCTCGCCGTACCGCGGCCGCCGAAAGCCCTAGGCGGTGTCACCAGGCGCCAGCCCACCTCTCTAGCTGGCGGACCATCGCATCGAGCGCGCCGATGGCCGCACCTGCAGTGATTGCAAGTCCTCATGCGCCGCAACTGTTCGGGTCGGGGGCAGCCCTGCGCAACCAGGCCGGCACCGCCGTCGTCGGCGGGGCTTCCGTGGCACCGGGAAGAGTGCCGTGGTGGCGCAGGAGGGTTTTGGCTCAGAACCATGGAATACGATGAATCATCGCGGCGCTTTTTGTAGAGCGAACGATAAGTCTTGCACGACCAGCCATTTATCCCTCGCGAGATCAATGCCGCGGGCAATTAGCAGGCGAACTCCGTCCGGACTGAGTACCCGTTTCAACGCGGGCAAAGAAGTTGTGTAGCCATGTCACGAAATGCTTGGTCCGCTTCTCTGCCGGCCGATGGTCCATGAAATCCCCTCCCCACCCATGACACCAGACACCTCCTTGCCAATATGCCGATCAAGCACCGGCCGCCATGGCACCAGCGTGAACTCGCGCGATTTCTCGATGACAGCGTATTTTCCGCCGGCGAGCTCGACGGAGCGGCGGAGCGTGCCTTCTATTCGACCTCCACTCTGGGCTTCAGAATAGGGCAGACCGAGTTCGTCAGACAGTTGACCGGCAACACGGTTCAGCTCACGTTGACGCAGGATCGAAAGCATGTTGGCGCGATAGACGATCCGGTCCTGCTCTTCCCGAGCAAGACCTTGCGCAATCAGCCACTGCCGCCGGCGGCCTTGCGCCTCTCGGACATCGCGGCCGAAACCAGAGCTGTGCAAGGCCTCCGGTGTGTCGGAAACCAGCTCTCGATCGAGCCAGGTGGCGCCGTCGAAGTTGACTTGTTGTTCCAGCAGCATTGATGAGAGCTTGTCAACCGTGACAGGCTCGGCCCCGGCCCGCTGACGCTCGTAGTCAGACACACGGTCGAGATGATCCGGTGCGACGATCCAGGTGCCGTCCGGCTCGCGCTCGACACGACCGGTCGCCCGGCGGATCGCCTCCAGTCGCCGCACGTGCGTTTCGGCAAAGCGTTCGGTGGCCGACGGGTCATGCTTGAGATGGATATCGATGCTGTAGCGCCCGTCATGGGCCGTGGCGATCTCGGCAATTGTGCGGTCGACTTGCCTTGGCCCGGTGTCCCTCGGCGTGACCCGCACTATGCAGCCCTCTGGCGTCGGTTGGGTGGCCTCGCCTTTGCCGATATCGACATAGTGGCTTTTGCCGTCCACGCCGTCGACGACGAGGTAACGGCGGTCATTGATTTCGTCGGCCAGGCCGCGCGCAATGATGCGGCCGACGACAGGCTGCATCTGCTCTGCAGAACGATCATGGACAACATAGTCGGCGACACTGCGGGCGAGCCCCTTGCCGGTCAGTTCGCGGTGCATGGTCTTGATGATGTCGCCCCGCTCGCCGATGCGGCGCAGCGTCGCTTCAAGCTCGCCATCAAGGCGCCAGCGGCCCGAGCCGACTTCCTCAGCCAGACCCATCCGCTCGAGCTTACGCAGGCGCCCCTGGTGCAGCGTCTGGCGAAACGTGTCTCGGCTGGCCGGTGAGACATGCCCGTCATCGTCGCGCAGGCGGAGCAGCTGCCGATCGATGCTGGTGAAGCGTTCCCGCTCCATTTCCTGGCGCAGGCGTTGCTTGATCTCGCGGTCCGTTCTCGGGCCAAGGTCGAGGCTGACCAGCTCGGCCGCTCGTTCACGGATTCCAGACGAGATGTAGTCTCGCGCGATGACAAGATTTTCGCCGCGGTCGTCCTTGCCGCGGACGATAATATGGGTATGCGGATGACCAGTGTTGAAATGATCGACAGCGACCCAGTCGAGCTTGGTGCCGAGGTCTTCTTCCATCTGCGCCATGAGGCGCCGCGTGAGCGGCTTCAGGTCATCATACTCGATGCCGTCTTCAGGTGCGACGATGAAGCGGAACTGATGCCTGTCGCCATCGGCACGATCGATGAACGCCTTGCCATCGACGCGGTCGCTGTCGGCGCTATAGAGCTCGCCAGGCTCCCCTTCGCGGGTGACGCCGTCGCGCTGGAGGTAGCGAAGGTGTGCACGTGCCCCGTCAACACCCTTGCCGGCCAGCTTGACGATACGCGCCTTGACGACGGCGCGCCGCTGCCGAACCGCCGCGTGGCGGTCGCGCGCTCTGAGAACGGCGGCAGCAGCCCCGCCGCGCCCCGCCCGGCTTCCGATGAAGCGGCCACGGCGACCGCTGCCGCCGCCGGCTCGGTTGATCGCGGCGCGGATCTGGCCGGCGAAACGCTTGCCTGCCTTCGAGCCGCGCGATCCGATTTTGCCCAGGCTCGGCTTGAACTCTTCATCCTGCATTGAGCCTCCTAGTAATCTTGCGCAAAATCAAAGCTTTGTCGGCAGAAGCTCTCCTGACGCTGAAGGCAGCCTCCATGAAAAACGATGTGCAGACAAAGACTTCGCCGCCTCGAGGAGGCGATGCCTTTATCTTGCCTTCCCGGACCTGCCTCCCTGCCCCGCCCGACCCACGGTACCCCTGCCCTCACCTGCGATCCGGCCGGCCTGACCTTGCTCGCTCCGATCCGAGCGGCACCACAATTTGGCCATTCGGATCGGTCGCGGAAACACCGTTTCGCAGGAAGAACAGCGACTGCCCGGACGGGTTTTCCGGCGCTTTTCCGGAACGGGATTTGCCGGTGAACGCGTCCATGTCGGCGGCCGAAATCCCGGCAGCCTTGAGCTGTTCCAAATACGAAACCGTCTCGCTGGGCAGCGGTCGCCCACGCTGCAAATGCTGTTCGTAGCGGTCCGGCCCAGCGTTATAGGCGGCAAACAGGCCGGGAAAGCCGAAGCGGTCATACATGGCGCGCAGATAGGCAGTGCCTGCCAGAATGTTGTCGCGAGGGTCGTGCGGATCGGCCCCCAGGCCAAGCTCTGCGCGCATCTCCTCGTAGGTGCCGGGCATCACCTGCATGAGGCCAATGGCGCCGGCGTGTGAGGCGATCGGCCGTCCGTCCAGCATTGTCTGCCCCCGGCTTTCGGCATCCATGACGGCATAAATCCAGGGCTGTGGAATGCTGAAACGCCGGCTTGCTTCGGCTACCAAGGGCTGCCATCTTGCCAGCTGCGGACCACGGGAGATGGCGGCCGGCTGAGCGTCGGTCGCGGCGGAACAGGCGCATGGCGCTATCGCGACCATGCCGAGCATCAGGAGGGTTACTCGGTCCATAGCGGCACGAGCCTCCCGGCAATATTTTCGGCCGGCACCGGCCCGAAATAGCGGCTGTCGAAGGAGTGATTTCTATCGTTGCCGAGCAGGAAAAACTCGTCGGCGGCGAGCTTGCGGCAGGCATTCCACCAAGGCAGCGGACGGTGCTGCGTGTCGGTTGCCAGCCGGCGCGCGACAATCTCGCCGCCGATGATGATGGCGTCGCCGAAGGCGCAGACATGCTCGCCAGGCAGCGCGGCAAGGCGCTTGACCAGCGGCACATTGCTGGGCAGATAGAAGCGTTCGGCGGCGAGATCGGCGACCGGTTTTGGCGGGCGGACGAGCACCAGATCGCCACGAGCCGGCGATCCGGACGCGAGGCGATAGAGGCCGACCGGCGCACTGGCCGAGGCGTTCCAGACCAGCCAGGGCGATGGGTTGTCGAAAGCGGCGAAGCCGATCAGGCCGAGGCCTATTGTGGCCACGGCGATCGTCTTGCGCGCCCGAACGCGCCGCAGATGGCTGCCGATCAGACGGATAGTGGGACGCCGGCTCATGAGCGGCCTCCCTCACCGGCCGAGCCGGAATCGTGCCCGGCATCCTCGGGCCTGGTCTCCTGCGCGCGTCCCTTCGACCAGTCGTCGAGCTCGTCGATGTGATAGCGGACATAGCGGCCGTGCTTGCGAAATTGCGGGCCGCCGCCTTTGAGCCGCATCTTCTCCAGCGTGCGCTGGGACAGCCCGATATAGAAGGCGGCCTGCGCGGTGTTGAGAAACGGACTGCCCTTCTTGGCGCGGGCCGCGCGTTCGTTTTCGTCGTCCATGATGATCCTCGTTTCGTTACGGACAAGCGAAGGCGAGGATCGGCGAGCGAGATCGTTTTGGGGACGGGCGAAGAGTGGGGGGCGAGTTTTCGCCGTCCCCTCCCGAAAGAGCCCCGCGCCGGTTGCGGCGCGAGGCTCGAGGCAGGCGGTTCAGTCGACCGGGTTCCAGATAATGGCGTATGTGTCGTCATCATCCTGGCCGGCGGCGCGGCCGAGATTGGCGTAGAGCTTGCGCGGACCGAACTCCGGGGCGGCAATCGACAGGCTCACATAGTCCTTGCCGGAGGTCTCGCCGGTGCGGATCCAGCCGGCCCCTACTTCGACCCCTTGCGTCAGCACCCGGAAGTCGGGATGGGTGTCGGCGCTCTTTGCCTGATTGGGCACGATGTCGATGTCGGCGCGGACGCTGAGCGTCTTGAGCTGGCCCTTGTAGCCGCCGTTTTCCTGTTTGGTGACGTATCCGATCGCGGTCATTTTTAGTCTCCTTGTGGTGCTCGCCGGGGACCATTCCCCTGCGATGGCGGACCGTGATGGGCGCGTCCGGACCGCGGAACCGGGACGGCCGCAGCGATAGCGGAGGACCCGAGCGGGCAGCTTTTTTGAAGCGAAGCGGCGCGAGGAAGCCGCCGCAGGCGGCGGGGAAAAAAGCTGCTGGCGAGGGTTTCGGGCGGGCCGGATCCGCCCATAGGTCGTCAAGCCAGCCGCAGGGGAATGGTCCCTGAGACACATGGAGACAGGTGGCGCGATCGGCGGCACAACGAGCAGGCGGCATTACAGGGCGCCGGCTGCGCGGGCTCTGTCGGCAACCCGATCGGACAATTGGCCCCATGCGCCTGGGCGCCTCGGCAAGCAACCCGGCGCGGTGCAGGGCTGCCGAAATGGGCGCGAGTTGGCGTCGGGATTTCTCGCGCGCGGACTGGCTCGACAAGACGACCAATCGGCAGCCGGCGCGGCCCGGAGCGGCGCGCGCGACCTGAGCGGCGGCACTCGAGAGAACCGCCGCTTGAGGCTGATCGGTTCATTCGCGCACGAACAGCGGCTGCACTTGTGCCCACTGATCGGCGGTGCGGAAGCCGCCGCGGCTGGTGTAGCTTTCGGCCGGGAATTTCATCCAGCGCGGCAGCCAGGTCTCGACCCTGAGGCGGCCATTCTCGCCCGCCAGGAAGTCACGGATGATGTTCTTTTGCGTCTTGACCTTCTCGGCGACATTGCCGTCCGCGACCAGCTTGCCGCCGACCTCGGCCAGCATCGAATTGGCGATTTCCTTGTCGCGCAAAAGGTCGAAGAAGGCGTCGTCCGGTTGCCACCATGCGCCCATATCGACGTTCAGATGATTGCCAAGTGCCTCGATGACAGCGCTGCCGGCTGCAAGCGTCTCGGCCATGACAAGGGTGAGAACGCGCATGACATCGTCGTCGCAGAGCGCCAAGAGGCGCGCGAACACGCCGGCGATAGCAAAGGCGTCGCCATTGCCGCCGGCGACCACGCCATCCTCATCCGGTGATCCGAGCAGGGCCAACACTTCGCGCCGTTTTTTGCCGAATGCCGCTTCAGCCTTGCAGCCGGCAAGGCTGGCAGTCACCGTCTCGTTGGCCGCGCGCTGTGGCTCACGGCGCACCAGCCACAAGCCGGAACCGGTGATGGCGTGCGCCACCACGAGTCGCAGCGCCACGGCGGGATGATCGAGCATGGCCGCGCGCACGGCCGCATGGCGATGCAGATCGACATAGTTCTGCATCGGGCCGGTGAGTTCGGGGCGCGGCGGCTTGGCGGCTGTTTCTTCTTGCTCACCGCCCTCGCGGGCGCGGCGGGCTTCCTTGTGTGGCAGCCAGCCCTCGTGACACTCGACCTCGCCGCGATGCGAGACAGTGATGACGACCTTGCCGCCCTTCTTCTTCGGGGTCTTCTCGTGGTCCCATGGGTGGAAATACTGGCCCGGTTCCAGCAGCACCACCTCGCTCCAGCCGTCGTTGAGATAGGTGTCGCGTCTGGCGGCAATCGCTTCGTTCTGCTTTTGCCAGAACAGGTCGGCATCGGCGAAATAGCTGTCCTCGCCGAACAGGTCCGAGGTGATCAGGCCGGGATATTCGTCGATGGCAAACAGCGCCACCTTGGTGGAAATCGACTGGCCGCCGAACAGCCATTGCTTCAATTGAAAGCCACGCGGCGCGTATTGATCTGGATCGGCACAGAGTGCCAGCCAGTCCTTCTGCTGCGCCTTGGACGCCATGGTGAGATGGCGCACCGTCTCGGCGTCGATCTCCTCGCGCCGATAGGCTTCGCGGATTTTGGGCAAGAGGTCGCCAAGCGCCAGAATGCGTTTGACCTTCAGGTCAGTGATGCCGAAGGTCGCAGCGATGTCTGGAACGGTGCGGCCTTGCCTGACGAGCCGCGAAAACGTCTCCCATTGCGAGACTTCGTCAGGATCGAGGCTGGCGAGGTTTTCGATCAGCGAGGCTTCCAGCGCATCGGCGTCGTCATCGTCCTCCATGATGGCGGCAGGGCAAGGGATCGCCTTCGCCGCGCTCGTCGGCAAGCGATTTCGCGGCGAAATAGCGCCGCCTGCCGGCGACGATCTCGAAGGTTTCCGGCTGGCCGTTCGGCCGCACAAGGAGAGGCACCAGCACGCCGCGCGCGCGCACGGACGGCAGGATGTCGGATATGTCGGGCGCGCGTTTTCCATGGCGCATGTTGAGCGCGGAAATGTTGAGCTGATCTAGGGGGATGTGGGCAAGCTGCATGGTTACTCTCCTTCGCTTTGGTTGAGGGTGTCCCGGCCGCAGAGGCCGAAGGCCGGCGCGGCGGGACGGTTTTTGCGCCTATCGGCGCTGCTGTTCCGCCGTGTCGGGCGGAAGCTCGGAATGGGGCTTTGAAAGGGCGTCTGCTGCCTGCCGCAGAAGTCGCTCGGCCTCGGTGATGTGGCCGCAAATGCGGGCGGCTTCGGCATAGACGGAGAGCGTAAAGCGCGCCTGGAAATGCAGGTCGCGCTCGATGCCGAGGCCAAGCGGACCTTTTAGGGATGCAAGCTCGGCCAGGCTGACGCTGCCGAGTTCGGGGAAGCCGAAGCCGAGATCGCAAAGACCGAACAGCGTGTCGCCATCGGCGTCGAGTTCGCTCAGAAGCCACGTCGCGGCACCTGTCGGATTAAACAGTTTCACAACGGGAAAATGGTCGATGTCGGCGTCGGCGGCGCCATTGGCGAGCAGTCGTGCGCGCAGTGGATCGGTGATCAGGATCATGGAAAGACTCCTTGTCAGAACAGGTCGAGTTGATTTCTGCTGGCTTCATCGAAGAGGCCGATATCGAGCGGCTTTTGCGCCGCGCGCGGACACATCGGCGCGTCCATCAGGAGGGTGAGCCGATCGCGCGTGGTGATCGGCCGGACACCGGGAATGAGCATCTGCTCGCCTTGCGGCGTCGGCTCGCTCGCGGTCAGTTGAGGATCGCGCATTGTCACGCCGCTATCCCTTCCTGCGCCTCGCCTTCGGCATCGGCCTGAAGGCCAAACAGGAAATCGGCGGCCTTGGAGGCAAGACTGGCGGCACGGAAGATGGCGCGGTTGTCCTCGCGCAGCACCTTCAGCCATGAGCCGATGTAATCGGCATGACGCACGGTCGGCTCGATACCGAGCTTGCTGCAGACGAAGGCGGCAGTGATTTCGGCGACCAATTCTTCACGCGCGTAAGCCTTGGAGCCGAAGGAGCCGGAGAGGTCGCGAGCAAGCCGCGTCGGGTGGCCGGTCCAGTGGCCAAGCTCGTGAAAGCAGGTCCGGTAATAGTCGATCTGGTGATGGAACGCCGGCTGCGGCGGCACCTGAATGTGGTCACTGCCCGGCATGTAGAAAGCGCGATCGCCGCCAACCCTGAAATCCGCACCGCTGGCGCGAATGAGCGTCTCGGCCTGCGGCACGATCTCGCACTGAGGCAGCGGCTCGGCGGCGGCATAGAGGTCTTCCGGAAGATTATCGCACTGCGCGACATTGAAGACGGTGAAGCGCTTCAAAAAAGGCACGGCCTGTGGTTCATCGCCCTCGTGGCGTGCGCGCTCCTTCTCGTCCTTGGGGACAAAGCGGTCGGCATGCACGATGGTCGTGCCGCGCTCGCCCTTCCTGACGTTGCCGCCAAGGACGAGCGCCTGCCGGAAGGTGAGCCAGTTCTGGCTGGGATAGCTGCGCTCGATGACCGCGCCCCACAGGATGAGGATATTGATGCCGGAATAGGTGCGCCCAGAGGATGCATTCCTCGGCAGGCCAAGGCCTGCCTTTGCGCTGCCCCATGGCTTGACCCATGGCACGGTGCCGCGCTCCAGCTCGGCAATGATGCGGTCGGTGATCTCCTGATAAAGGCTGGCGCCGGGGCGCCTGCCCTTGCCTGCGCCAGCCTCTGTGCTGGCGGAACGCTTGCTGTTTGCATGCATCGTCTCATCCTCCGCTCACCAATCGCCGCGCCTTTCCCCGGAAGCGGGGTGGGCGGCGAGTCGCGACCGGAAAGGCCCGCCGTGGGAGGCGGACCGCATCCGAAGGACCGGAACGAAGAGGAGGACCCTGAGCGGCACGCGAAGGGTTGCGGGCTGCCGCGGCGGGCCTAGAAGGGAGTGCCGCCCACCCCGCGCCACCGGGAAAGGCCAACAGACAAACCGCGCCGCCCGCAAGGGCGGCGGCCGTCTCAGCCCGAAGGGCTGCCCACGGCAAGGGGCGAAGCCGAATGGCCGAGACCGCCTGAGCTTGCCGAAGAAAAGCGGGCTCGGTTCACGAGCACCTGGTGCGCGTCGTCAGGCGCGCGGGCGCCCGCCAGGACGGCAGGCTGGACAGATTTTTCGCACGGACCATCGTCAAGCGCCGCAGTTACGTCGAGAAACTCGACGACATCGCCACCGTGCGCGCGGCTTCCTACGAACAAAGCCAGCGCTCGCCTTTCAACAGGTTGAGGCGCGTGTCCCAGTAATATTCCTGACCGGGATCATGATAGACGCGCTCGCCCGTTTGTGGCTTATATTGGCTTTGATGTTGCAGGCGACAGCGGCAGGGTCGATTCGAAGGCAAGAAAGCCAGCCAGGAGTTGCTTTGATAGCGACGGTTGCCCACGCCCCTTCCCTCCGAAGAGAGAATGCGACGTTTGCAGCCTGGAGTCTACAAGTCGGGTCTAATTCACCGGTCCTGTTCCGAACCATTGAATGAACGGCGCATCCTTACCCGTGATATCCTTCACCGTCTTTAACAGCGCTTCATGGGTGCGTTGGAGAGCCCGGTAATGGTTGCTGGTGGGTGATAGAAGCGGCTGGACGATGCTCTTGTGCAGCCGTTCCGCCTCCGCCAGAAAGCGCTCGATTTCAGCCTGTGAAAGCTGCTTGGAAAGTTTGGTCCGAGCCATTGCGATCTCCGTTGAGGAATCGCCCCACCTAGGATTATCATCCCAATTGTATACTTGACGTACCAATGATCGATTCGATAAAGCAGCCGGGCAGGCCGGTACTGAAAACGAGATTACGCCGCTGATGGTCGAAGCGGGCATTTCCGTTCGTCTGGGTGCCCTCACACCGCCACGGGAGACGTTGTCGACCAAAGGATGGTCGCCAAGATTTACTCATCTATGGCAGTGGTGGGAGCAGCTTCCGTAGAGCCTTAGTATTGGCTATCAGGGTTTCGACATGGTGGTTGATGTCATGCGCTTTGACGGGCTTGTTCCTGCCCTTGTTTTCGGCGGCGCGGAAATTGAACACAACAACTTGGCCTGTTGTCTTTTCCTTGCTCCAGATTCCGTGAACCCAGTTGTTGCGCGTGCCCGACATGCCGCTGATTTTCTCAATTGCCTTTGAGATGGCGTCTCGATCGGAAGACGTATCCCACTCGGGGATCATCGCTAGGAGGAACTTAACTCGGGCTTCAAAAGTTGGGATACGATAGTAGCCGAAATGCGCCATGTTGGTCGACATGTTACAGATTGAACACATGGCATGCATGAGTGTGGTTTCAGCGTTCGCCCAAGCGACGACCATATCGCCCAATGCGGTTGCGATGTCCGAATCACTACTTAGGTTGTTGAGATCGTTGTAGGTAGCCATGTCAGAATCCCCCAAAGACAAAGACCAGGACAAGGGCGACGAGATTTTGCGACGCCTGTTGAAAACCCCTCCCGATCCTAAGACCGGGAAGGGCAAGCAGCCTGTAGCGCCAGATGGCTCTAAGGACAGTGAGGGAGTGCCAGCAGGTTATTCGGCTCCACGCCGTCAGGCTCCGTCTTAAGATACTTCCGTCCGTTCGAACGCTGGCGTACGACAATCCACACGGACTCTCCTGTCGGCGCTACCGTCCAGTATTGCTCATTTTCGTTTTCGACGTTGTTTATCATCGTATCGATGTCTCGATACCAGCCGCCAGCGGCAGGGCCGCCGAGGCCCTGAAGACGACGGTCCTTGTCGGCGTTATCAGGCTTGTGACAATTTACTCGGAAAGTTCCGGCCATGTAGGCCTCCTGTGATTTGCGCCACAGGAGGGCTTGACGTGAATCGCGTAACGCGCAACTTAATGGACGTGATCACAAACAAGCCCTCCAACGGCTTGGTTTCAACTTAAAGGCGACCGTGGTTCAGACGGTCGCCTTTTACGTTCTGGCGAAACTTTGATTCGCACAAGATCGTCAATCTCGTTTTGTTCTCTTTTTTCTACGTATCCACAGGAGTCGTCGCGCCTTCTGCTTAGGCGTGACCGGCTTCACCAATCCGCCGATAGGTAAGGCGCTAGTCGCGGGCCATGCGAAGCAAATCCTCGGCGCGTTCTGCATCTGAGACTTTCAGAGCCATGCGGCGATGGTAGCGGAAATCAAACTCGGCAAGGTAGCGATGCAAATGCGCCTCGCCGCAATGCTGGTAGACGCCGATCATGCCGCGCTTGAAGACTGAGAACACGTTCTCAATGGTGTTCGAATGGATGGCGATCCCGTCCTCGTAGCGGACATATTCGCCGTCCGAATGCTTCGGTCTTGTGGGTAGCGAACTCGCCGCCAGTCTCTGTGTAGAGGTTCGACGCATCGGTGTAGAGGATGGTATCTCGCGACACGTTGCGCACCAGCACGTCACGGACGGTTGCCTTGGTGGCGTCGTTCAAATGGAACATGCGAGCCTTGCCGCCGCGCTCGACCAAGCCGACGACGATGCGCTTTTCGCGACCGCCGCCCTTGCCTTTCTTGGTGAAAGGACGCCCCTTACGTTGGGCTGATACGCGAGGCGTCTCGCGCTTTCCGATGTAGGTTTCGTCGGCCTCAACAGTCTTGCCGTTGCCGCCGATAGGACCAGCAGAAGCAACATCCTCTTGCATGGCTTCGCGTGCGGTGCGCCATAAACCAAGCGGTCTTGTAGGTGACGCCAAGCATACGATGCAACTGATGGGCACTCATGCCTTTCTTGGACGAAGCGTAGAGATGCGAAGCCAGCACCCATTTATGCAGGCCGATCTTGGAACGCTCAAAGACGGTGCCGACCGTGACCGTGAAAGGCAAACGGCATTCGTTGCATTTGTAGACGCCGGGGCGCGTGGACTTGCCCGCCAGCTTCGTGATGCGCTCGGGGTTGGCGTTGCCACAATGCGGGCAGAACGGGCCATGAGGCCAATGGATAGTCTCCAGATGCTCGCGGGCCTTGTCAGCGTCGTGGTAAATTTCGTTGGTCAGGTCGAAAATTGGCGGTAAGTCCTTGCATTTATTGAAAATTCGGCTTGGTACGTCAAGTATATAATTAGGATTATCATCCTATATCGGCATGGCCTGGTAAAGACCCACAGACCCACCCGCAGCGGAATGGCAGCTTGCCGAAGAAAAGCGCGCTCGGTTCACGGCACCCGCGCGAGCCGTTAGGCGCGCGGGCGCCCGCTAGGACCGCAGGCTGGACAGAATCTCGCACGGATCAGCGTCAAGCGCCGCAGTTAAGTCGAGAAACTCGATGACGTCGAGACGACGCTCTCCACCCTCGTACTTGGCCACGAAGGATTGGGGACGATCAAGCTTCTCGGCCACCTGCGCCTGAGTCAGGCCTTTGGCCTTGCGCAGGGAGACCAACTCGGCCAGAAACCGCTGGTGGCGGGGCGATCGAAGAGACTTGGGCATGTAGGCGAACCGGTCGGGTAAAGACCGGATCAGCGACTAATCCCGGTTTCGGATTATCCCATTTTGGGATATGCTGCGGGCGCTCAACAGGCGAGGTTCGCAGGCATGAATCGATCAATGGGAACAGATGAGACTCGAAACTCAACTCTGTGCGACGAAGTCCCCTGGTCGGAGAACCTCACGAGTTACGACAGGGAGCATTTCACGATCTACCTGCGGATCCTGGATGCCTGCGCCGACAATGCCAGCGAAGAGGAGATGGCCGATCTCATTCTAGGCATCGACCCGGCCCTTGAACCGGTCCGCGCCCGCAAGGCTCTTCGCAGCCATATCGACCGGGCGAACTGGATGGTGACGACCGGCTACAAGGAACTGTTCGCCGGCTGACGCACAGCACGGATTGTCATGCTCTTCAAACAAGGAAGTTCAGATACCCGTCACTCATGAGCGCACGGCCGCGAGAGACGGCGCGGCGGGAGCGGTCACAACTGGTTCGCGTGCTGTTTGACTGCCATTTCCAGTGCTTGGCTCAGAGGCACAGCCTTGGAGAACAGGAAGCCTTGAGCGGTTCGGCAGCCAAGCTTGTGCAGGGTTTGCCGATCCGCCTCTGTTTCGACGCCCTCGGCCATGACCTCGATCCCGAGCATGTTACCGAGATCGATGACCGATTTGACAAGCAGTCGGTCCTCTCGGGACTTAGCCAAGCCGCGAATGAAGCCCTGGTCTATTTTCACCTTGCGTATCCGACTGTCCTTGAGCGATGCCAACGTGGAAAAGCCGGTGCCGAAGTCATCGAGCGCGATGGAAATGCCGGCATGTGAAAGCCGTCCGAGCTTTTCATCCACTCTGTCCGGGTCCACCGGGGATTCTTCGGTAATCTCGATTTCGAACATCGTTGCAGGGAGGCCTTTTGCCGCCAGACCATCCAAAACCATGTCGTCGATATCGCCGGCTTCCAGTTCGCGCGGCGAAACATTCATCGCCACACGGAGATCACGACAGTCAGCTTTCACCAAACCGTCGATAAAAGCACAACAGTCGGCGAATACGGTTTGCGTCAGCAGCTGAAGCATTCCGGTTTCGCGTGCAGCTGTGATGATTTCGGGTGGAGAGATGGCACCATGAATCGGATGGGACCACCTCAGCAAGGCTTCAAAACCGACCACGGCCTCGGTGTCGAGTTTCACGATCGGCTGGAACCAAGGTTGCAAGCTTCTCGTCTTTATCGCCGAATGAAGGTCCCGTTCGACGGACTGGCGGCGTTGCAGTTCCCTGTCGAGTTCGGCATCGAACAGGCAAAATTCGTTCCTGCCACGACGCTTGGCCGTATAAAGGGCGATATCCGCCCGCAACAACATTTCGGTCAGGCCCGGGCTTTCCGCCAGGTATATTCCTATTGATGCCCCGACCCGGACGGACGCGACCTCCCGATAGGGGCGGGCAATTTTTGCTATGATATTGGAGGCGAGATCATTGGCAGAAAGCGAAACCCTCGTTGAGGGAAAAAACAGCACGAATTCATCGCCGCCGATACGAGCGAGCGTTGAGCCTTCCGGTGCTTCCTCCTCTATGCGGCGGGCGATCCTGACAAGCAGTTCATCACCGGTCCTGTGACCGTAGGTATCGTTGACGGATTTGAACCCGTCCAGGTCAACCAGCATTGCCACGAAGGGGCCATCCGCGGTCTCGAACCGTCCGATAGCGTCTTCGAGGCCACGCCTGTTGAGAAGGGCCGTCAGGTGGTCCTGCCTGGAACTGGCCTTCATCTCCGCCGCAAGCCGCTCGGCCTCATGCCTCAGGCGGCTCGCTTCGCGGAACCGTGCTTGCCCAACAAACGAAGCTCGAACCAAGCCGCCCATGAAGAGCAGAACGGTAAAAGCCAGAATGTAGTCTTCAAAATTGCCTTTCGCCAAAAGGCAACCCACCGTGATGAGGAGCGGAGGTGTGATGAAGTTGATCGCCGCCGCGGCATACGAACTGCCGTATGTAACCGCACCAGCTGAAATGCCCGCCAGAATGACCAGATGCAGCGGTGCTTGAGGTGTCGTGTATCCAACAGTCAGGACGGCCAGGAAGGACCAGGCAAACCCTGCCAGAAGAGCAAGGATGCCAAACCAGCGAAGCCGCGGCAAAACCCCCACTAATCCGTCATGGCGCCCCGTTTCCTTTAGCTGATAACGCGCGAGTGCAAGGCGGGCGGCATTTATCGCATTGACGACCAGGAACCAAATTGCAGGGGCAAAGCCGCTGCCAGAAAGGGCGTGCACCGCCCAAATCAGGCCTGACAGGATAGCGCTTATCGGCATCGACACGAAGAGGCCGGCCCTCAGGTCAGCAAGCTGATCCTGACGGATTTTGGCCTCCAGCGTGTCTTCATTCTTCGGGGCCATGGACGGACCAGCTTGCTCCCATCGTTGTTCGCGAGGACAAGCCTACGCAGGCCCACTGAAGGACGGGTTAACTATCCAGCGGGGATAACCAGTGTGCTCACCATGTCTTCGGGGCGCACGTCTGCCTCTTGGCCTTGCCGTCTGACCATCGAGCTCTTGCCCGCACGCGTGCCTTGATCCGAATCATCCCAGGATCGGCAACGTCACCATGGAAGCAGCCCTACCAACGGCATCAACGCGCCCGGCGAGACAAAAGGAAGCCGGGCCGAGATAGCGTTCCAGAGCGGCAGCGCTGCCTGCGATTCACCGCCTGAGCATGGCCGAAATGCCATGGCGGATAAAGGGAAGATATTGGGCAAAGCGAAGCCCTGCATGTCTTGCAAGCCGTGCCGCCGGGTGCTCGCCTGAGTAGAGAGCGACAAGTGCATTCGTAGCATGATAGAGCGGTGCCGCCGACAGACGCAGCCGGCTTTCGTATCTGCCGAGTATGTCGGGATCAGCAATGTCGCGGCGCTCGCGACATGCCGCCAGGATTCTATCGGCGAGTTGCTTCTGGCCACTGAGGCCGATGTTGAAGCCATGCGCGGTCACCGGGTGCATGCCGAGGGCAGCATCGCCGATCAGTGCCGCACTCGGAGCCCAGAACTTGTGCGCCCAGGTCGTGACCAGCGGATAGGCATGGCGGGTGCTTGCCAAGGTCATCTCTCCGAAGCGTCCTCGACACCGGCTCGTCGATTCCATGAGGAACAAATCGTCGTCGAGAGCAAGCAGTCTGTCGGCCTCGCTTGAGCGCAAAGTGAGAAGCAGCGACGACACGCCTTCCATGAGCGGCAACATCGCTATCGTCTGATGGTGATCGAACCATTCGACCGCGATCTGGTGATGGGCGCGCTCGTGCCTCACTCGGCAAATCAGCATGGAGTTGCCAAGCCGATTGATGTCGGCGCCAATGCCGAGCAGGTCGCGCGTCGCGGACAAACGCGAATCCGCTGCAACGAGCAGCCGAGCGGCCAATTGCCTGCCATCAGAGAGCGTTATGACTGCTTCTTTGTGGCTGGTTGTTGCATTGACGACCGAGCGGCCGCACAGCAGCTGGGCATGATCCTGGAAGTGGACAAGCTTGAACAGGGCGTCGCGGATCCGACAATTTGGGACCAGAATTCCGAGTGGTTCCCCAGATCCGCTGGGAGAATCGAAGCTCAGGGCGAAAGGGCTCGATCCGTTGAGCACGCGCGCGCCTTGTAGCGGTGATTTGTCCGAAGCGGGGATGGCATCCCAGGCGCCGAGCTCGCGAAGGATTCCAACCGATGCGTGGGTCAGCGCGATCTCGCGACCGTCGAAAGCCGGATTCGCCAGGCTTTCGAGCGACTGCCGTTCAACCACTGCCACCTTGAGTCGGCTCTGGGCAAGCGACGCGGCGAAGGAAAGTCCGACCGGCCCGGCTCCGACGACAATAACGTCGAATCTATCGACAGAGCCGGCCATCAGCGTGCCGCCATTGCGTCGGCTATCTGCGACGAAGGGCACTGGAACGCATCGCAATCGATCCACGGTTTGCGGCTCATCTCCCCAAGCGTCTCCACGCGACCTAACCGTCCGTTAGACATCCGTTCTCCGTTCAAAAATGCTCAATAAACCATGCCTATGAAGAGATAACCCTGATGTGGATCAACCAGGCTCGATAAACGCGGCAACGGCGGGTTCACGGTCGACTGGTCGACCGCCACACCATGATCTGGTCAGGTCATCATGGAATGGCCGGCTTCCCGTTCGGTGCGGCCCTTTCCTGGCCGAAAGTTCGGCAACGTATTCTGGCTGATCCGTTCGCACCCGTCGCGCGCCGAAATCGGCATGACGCGAAGCAACCGCGGAAAATATTCGAGCGAGACGTCGCAGGGCTGGCTGGGTCAACTGCGCGGCTCGTCGCGGTCGATCAGGATCCGCTCGGCGGCGCCATCGAGATCTTCATATTGGCCGCTCCTCAAGGCCCACAGGAACCCGGCCAGCCCAAGCGCTCCGAGGAACAGGGCCACAGGTATGAGGTAGGCGAGCGTCGTCATGAGGATTGTGCCAGTGCGCCAATGTCGGAGTGCCTGTCATGTCGGGCATCTTGCACCGATGCATTTGACACGAAACCTTGCAAGCGTAGCGCATTGCCGATGACCAGGAGGGACGAGGCGGACATCGCGACCGCCGCGATCAGTGGCGTAACGTGCCCCAGAATGGCGACCGGCACGGCGATGCCATTGTAAACGATCGCGATGGCGATGTTCTGCCGGATCAGCCGTCCGGCCTTCCGCGAAATGTCTAAAGCAAGTGGGACCGCCAGAAGACTTTTACGCAGGAACACGAAATCCGCGGCGTTGCGACCGATATCCGCCGCCGTGGCCGGAGCGATCGAAACGTGTGCGGCACCCAATGCAGGCGTGTCGTTGAGCCCATCACCGACCATCAGCACCTTGTGGCCAGTTCGCGTCAATGCTTCGATGTGTTCGACCTTCCCGGAGGGAAGCAGCGCGGGAAGGAAGCGCTCGACGCCCAGTGCTTCCGCGACCTCGCCGCAGGCAGCTTCTGTGTCGCCCGACAGCATCTCCACCGACACGCCGGCGCCGTTCAGTTGCTCGATGGCCGCCTTGGCATCGGCACGCAGCTCATCCTCGAAATCGAAAGTCGCGACAATGACCCCGTCCTTCGTCAGAACGGTTCCGCCATAGCCTTGTTTGCCTTCGCCGCCGGTCCGGGCTTTCCACTCAGCCCATCCGCGGCGACCCAGCCGCCAGGTACTGCCCTCGGCGATGGCTTCGATGCCGAAGCCCGGATGCTCGCTGACGGACGCGAGTTTCGGCTGGCCGGCAAAGGCTGCATGGCCAGCGATTGCCTTCGAAAAGGGATGGCGGGAATGCGCTGCCATCTCGGCCGCCATGGCGAGCATAATCGGATCGATGGACGGCGCATTGATCAGCCTTGGCAGTCCGAGCGTAAGCGTGCCGGTTTTGTCGAACAATGCCGTGTCGATCCCCGTCAGGCGCTCCATGGCGGAGCCGTCCTTGACCATGACGCCGCTTTCGAACAGCCGGCGCGCAGCGACCACCTGTACGATCGGCACGGAGAGACCGAGCGCGCACGGGCATGTGATGATCAAAACGGCGATGGCGATGGTTATCGCCCGGTGCCAGTCGCCGGTCGCCGCCATCCAGCCGAGGAACGTCGCAAAGGCGGTGAGGTGGACCACGGGGGCATAGAGCGCGGAGACGCGATCGGCGATCCTGCGATGGCGGGCGCGGCCGCCCTCTGCCGCTTCCATCAGCCGAACGATTTCGGCCAGGAATGAATCCTTCGCGGCGGCCGTCGCCTCGATGGTCAGCGGACCGGTGAGATTGAGTGTACCGGCCTGGACCTGCGCCCCCGGGCCCACCGTTCTGGGCGTGCTTTCCCCGGAAACCAGGGAACAGTCGAGATCCGATGCCCCGCCAATGATCCTGCCGTCGATGGGCACCCTCTCGCCAGCCGCAATCAAGAGCTCCATTCCTGGTTCGATCTCGCCAACCGGCAAGTAGTCGCGCGAACCATCCTCGCGCAGCACCATGGCGCCGCGCGCCGCCAGCCGAGCCAGTCCGTTTACGGCCGTCCGTGCCCGTTCCCGCATCACGTGATCCAGCGTGCGGCCGATCAGCAGAAAGAACAGCAGCGACACCGACGCGTCGAAATAAGCATGGTCGCCATGGTTGATCGTCTCGTAGAGGCTCATGGCGTAAGCGAGCGATACCCCGACCGCGATCGGCACGTCCATGTTCATGCGGCTGTGGCGCAGCGCATTCCAGGCCGAGCGAAAATAGATGCCGCCGGCGAAAGCGAGCACAGGAATGGCAATCAAGGCCGAGACCCAATGGAACAGGTCGCGGGTCGCGCCTTGCGCGCCGGACCAGACGGAGACTGATAGCAGCATGATGTTGCCCGCCGCAAAGCCGGCGACCGCGACGGCGCGGATCAGTTCCGAGAGCGTCTTGTCCTTCCCGTCAGCCTCGGGATCGAACAGGTGCGCGCCATAGCCCAGCCGTCCAAGTGTGGCGACGAATGGCGGAACCTCCTCGCCGCGCCACCGGACCGAAACACGTTTCGTCGAAAGATTGACACGAGCGCCTTCGACGCGATCTAGCTTGCCGATCGCCGTCTCGATCGTCTGGATGCAGGCGGCACAATGCACAGCCGGCACCGAGAGGTCGGTCTGGCGAAGATTTTCGCCAATCGAGCGGCTCGCCAGTCTGATTTCCTGGCCAGAAGGCAGGACCAGTGTGACCTTTTCCAGGTCCAATGCCATTTGGGCGCCTGGCGCGCAGCAGCTCATTGCAGCGCCCCGTGGGAAATCATGATCCGGCGAACGTCGCGATAGGGTTCCGCAAGGCTCGCATCGGCGTCGATTTCGACGATCCAGAGGCCATCCTTGGGCGTGTGGTGCGCGGCGAATATCTGACCGGAGGCAGCCTCAAGAGTGACGGATTTGTCCTCGGCCTCGTAGGCGGGATGACGGAACAGCACCTTGACGCCATGCAAGGCAACCGGCTTGCCGACAGCATCGGTGAGGCTGTAGCGGACCTCACCGCCTGCGATGGTCAGTTTGCCAGTCCAGCCGAGGGCCGCCTGAGCTCGCCCTTGCTCGGCCTTTTTGTTGAATTGCTGGCTCGCCACATAGGTGTTTTCGACGACAAGGCCGGTCCAGCTCGTGTTGGCGAGCGTCGCCATCGTCAGATTGACCGCTATGACCACGCCGAAGAAGCCAAGGATGGTGAACAGCATATGCCTGCCGGTGAATTCGCGGGATTGTCGCGAGGTGTCGCTCATCTGGCGCTCTCCGGTGCGTTGAAAGTGGCCGTATATTCGTCCGACTCGAACGTTGCCTTGTTTTCGACCCGGAACTTGAAGCTTTGCGCTGCACCCCGAACCTGATCTGCCGGCTGACGCACGAAAACCTTGAGCATCTTCAGCCGGTCGGGTTCGACCGGGACGGCGAAGGAGCGATCCGCCGGCAGGTCGATGCCGACAACGCTTATTTCGGCTCCATGCAGGCCCTGCATCGTGACAATGATCGTTCTTGGTTCGGGGATCATGTTGAGCAGCTTGACGGTGTAGCCGTTGCGGATCGAACCGTCGGACAGCGTCACGAACTGCGGGTTGCGATCGTGCAGGACATTCAATTCGAGCCGTTCGCGGGTCAGCAGCGAATAGAGCAGCGCGAGACCGACCGCCGACCAGACGCCCATGTAGATGAAGGTGCGCGGGCGAAAGATCTTGCGAATATGGAAACGGGCCACCTTGTCGGAGAACAGGCCGTCAGCGCTCCTGACCAGTGACGGGTTGACTGAACCGGAGCCGCCCGGGGTCGCCAGCATCACATTGGCGTTGTAGTCGGCCAGCGTCGCATAGGAAATCAGTCCGCGCTCCCTGCCGAGCTTGTCCATGATACCGTCACAGGTATCGATGCAGAGCGCGCAGGTGATGCATTCAAGCTGCTGGCCATCACGAATGTCGATCCCCATCGGGCACACCGCGACACAGGCATTGCAGTCGACGCAGTCGCCGACGGGCTGCCCGGCGGCAAGGACCCTCTTGGCGTGACGCGAGCGCGGTTCGCCGCGCCAGTCATTATAGGTGACGGTGAGGGAATTCTCGTCGAGCATGGCCGCCTGGATGCGCGGCCATGGGCACATGTAGGTGCAGACCTGCTCGCGCATCAGCCCGCCGAACGTATAGGTCGTCGCCGTCAGCACGGCGGCGGTGATGTAGGCGACGGGGGCGGCGGTGCCGGTGAAGAGTTCCCCAAGCAGCATCGGCGCATCGGCGAAATAGAAAATCCAGGCGCCGCCGGTCAGCACCCCTATGACCAGCCAAATGGCGTGTTTCGATGTTCGCAGCACGAGTTTGCGCGCAGTCCAGGGACCGGCATCGAGCTTGATGCGCGCGTTGCGGTCGCCCTCGATGGCTCGCTCGACGACCAGAAACAGATCGACCCACACGGTCTGCGGGCACGTATAGCCGCACCAGGCCCGGCCGACGGTGGATGTGATCAGGAAAAGGCCGACACCGGCCATGACCAGCAGGCCGGCGACGTAGTAGAATTCCTGCGGCCATATCTCGATGAAGAAGAAGTAGAAACGCCGGTTGGCAAGATCGACCAGCACGGCCTGGTCCGGGGCAAATGGCCCGCGATCCCACCGCAGCCAAGGTGTCAGGTAGTAGATCCCCAGCGTGATTGCCATCACCGACCACTTGAAGCGGCGGAAACTGCCAGAGGCCCGGTTCGGGAAGATCTTCTTGCGTGCGGCATAGAGCGGCTGACGGGTCTTGGCGGAGTTGACCGCATCGGCTTCGAGCCGTTCTATTTGCGTGTTATCGAGCACGAGAAGCTCCAGTCACCAGCGACCCATCGGTTTCTGGATGATGCCGAGGCCCGGCTCGCGCCGGGCCTCGTCGCTTGGCGGTGGGGGGGAGGACGAGAATAGGCTGCGTACCTATTCTCCGCCACCAAGCGAATGGACATAGACCGCGAGTTCCTTGGCCTTGATCTCGCCGAGACGCCCGATCCAGGCCGGCATGACGCCGTGCTTCGGCGCGCGGACCTGCGCGGCGATGGCTGTTTCGCCAGACCCGTATAGCCAGATCGCGTCGGTCAGGTCGGGTGCGCCGAGCTCCCTGTTGCCCTTTGCATTCTCACCATGACAGGCCGCACAATTCTCGGCGAAAACATTGGCGCCGAGTTCGATCAGGCTTGTGTCCTGAACAGGATCGGAGAGGCTTGCGACATAGGCGCCGACCTGCTTGATCTGATCCGTCGTGATGATGTCGCCAAAAGCAGGCATTTCCGACAGGCGCGTATCCGGGTCTGATGCGAAGCGGATGCCGTGCGCAATCGTCTGCTGGATCTGTTCGGCGTTGCCACCCCACAGCCAATCATCGTCGTTTAGGTTGGGAAAACCCTTGGACCCTTGAGCGCCCGAGCCATGGCACTGCACGCAATTGACCTTGAACGCGGCGCCACCTGCGGCGACGGCGAATTCGCGTAGCGTATCGTCGGCAGTAATCTCGGAGACGGTCTTCGCCTGAATGGCAGCGACAAATTTACCCTTGGCCACTTCGGCCGCGGCCAGTTCATTCTTGACGTCTCTGCGGCTCGAATACCCCAGCACACCCCTGGTCGCGGAAGTCAGCATCGGCCATGCCGGATAGACGACGGTGTAGCCGATCGCCCAGGCAATGGTGATGTAGAAGGTGATGACCCACCAGCGGGGAAGCGGGTTGTTGAGTTCCTTGATGCCGTCCCACTCATGGCCGGTCGTCGAGATACCCGAAACCTCGTCGATATGCTCGCTGCCCATGATCAGTCGTCCTTGAGAGGAATGTGAGCGGCTCTCTCGGCTTGCCTGCGGCTGCCGGGACGAAGTGCAAAGGCAACGCATCCGAGGAAGAAAAGCGCCATGGCAAGCAGGCCCCAGCTGTCGGCAAACTCCCGCATGAAATTGTAGGTCATCGCCATTCTCCTCAGCGGTAACCGGCGGCTTCGTCATAGGTCCTGAAATCGACCAGCGTGCCGAGCATCTGCAAATAGGCGACCAGCGCATCCATTTCGGTGACCTGCTGCGGATCGCCGTCGAAGTCCCCAACCTTGGCTTTCGGATAGCGTCTCTCCAGGCCCGATGTGTCGGCATTCGCATCGGCCTGCGCCATGAGATCGGCATTGGCATGAGCGATCATGTCGTCTGAATAGGGCACACCGACACGGCTGTTGGCGATCAGATGCGTCGAGAAATCCTTCACCTCGATGGGCATGTCCTTCAGGAACGCGTAGCTCGGCATGATCGATTCCGGCACCACCGAACGCGGCTCGGTGAGATGCTGGACGTGCCATCCGTTCGAGTAGCGGTCGCCGACCCGGGCGAGATCCGGCCCGGTGCGCTTCGAGCCCCACTGGAACGGGTGGTCGTAGATCGACTCGGCCGCCAGGCTATAGTGGCCGTAGCGCTCGACCTCGTCGCGGAACGGCCTTATCATCTGGCTGTGGCAGAGGTAACAGCCCTCACGCACATAGATGTTGCGCCCGGCGAGCTCGAGCGGCGAATAGGGCCGCATGCCTTCCACCTTCTCGATGGTGTTGTCGAGATAGAAGAGCGGCGCGATCTCGACGATACCGCCGATCGTTACGACCAGCAGGGACCCGAGGAGAAGAACTGTGGCGTTCTTCTCGATGACCGCGTGTCTGTCCATCAGGACCATTTTCTGGCTCCTGATCGCACAGGCTGGAGGGCGGGGATGGAGCGTGGCATCGGATCCTCCTCGCGCTGGTAGCCGAGGATAGTCATGGCGATGTTCCAGGCCATGAGGAGGGCGCCCGACAGATACATCGCGCCGCCGATGGCACGCATGATGTAGTAGGGATGCATGGCGGCGACGCTTTCGGCGAAGGAGTAGACCAGGAAGCCCTGCTCGTTGTATTCGCGCCACATCAGGCCCTGCATGACGCCGGAGACCCACATCACCGCGGCGTAAACGACGATCCCAAGCGTCGCCAGCCAGAAGTGCCAGTTGACGAGCCGCAGCGAATAAAGCCGGTCGCGATTCCATAACTTCGGGACCATGAAATAAATCGCGCCGAACGAGATCATGCCAACCCATCCGAGCGCGCCCGAATGGACGTGACCGATGGTCCAGTCGGTGTAGTGCGAGAGCGAGTTGACGGCCTTGATTGACATCATTGGGCCTTCGAAGGTCGACATTCCGTAGAAGGCGATGGCCATCACCATCATACGGATGATCGGGTCGGTGCGCAGCTTGTCCCAGGCGCCCGAGAGCGTCATCAGGCCGTTTATCATGCCGCCCCACGAGGGCATCCAGAGCATGATCGAGAACACCATGCCGAGCGTCTGGGCCCAGTCCGGCAGGGCGGTGTAGTGGAGGTGGTGCGGACCGGCCCAGATGTAGAGAAAGATCAAAGCCCAGAAGTGGATGATCGACAGCCGGTAGGAATAGACCGGTCGGTTGGCTTGCTTGGGCACGAAATAATACATCATCCCGAGGAAGCCGGCGGTGAGGAAAAAGCCGACGGCATTGTGGCCGTACCACCATTGCGTCAGGGCGTCCTGTACGCCGGAGAAGGCTGAATAGCTCTTGGAGCCCAGGAAGGAGACCGGCATCGACAGGTTGTTGATCACATGCAGCATTGCGATGGTCACGATGAAGGCAAGGTAGAACCAGTTGGCGACATAGATGTGCGGTTCCTCGCGCTTTAGGATCGTGCCGAGGAACAGGATGAGATAGGCGACCCAGACAATGGTCAGCCACAGGTCCACATACCATTCGGGCTCGGCGTATTCGCGGCTCTCGGTGATACCGAGCAGGTAGCCGGTTGCCGCCATGACGATGAACAGCTGATAGCCCCAAAACACGAACCAGGCGAGATCGCCGCCGAACAGCCTGGCACGACAGGTCCGCTGCACGACATAAAGTGACGTGCAGATGAGTGCATTGCCGCCGAAGGCAAAAACCACGCCGGAAGTATGCAAAGGCCGCAGTCGGCCGAAATTGAACCAGGGCTGGATGTTGAGATCGGGGTAGGCGAGCTGCAGGGCGATGACCACGCCGACCAGCATGCCGACGACGCCCCAGAATACGGTGGCGATGGCACCGTAGCGGATCGGCCCATCCATGTAAGCGGCGGGGTCGATCGGAACTGCCGGCTTGAACTCCGTGTTGCGCAACAGAATCGCAGTGAAGCCAGCCACGGCGAAGAACAAAACCCACATATGCCGGCGAAAAGGTTCATCTACGCCGAAGCCGGCAGCCACCAGGGCCGCAAACGCAAACAGGCTTAGAAGGACGATCTCTGTGCCGAATTTCATCGCAAGCCCCGATTTCCAATTCCGGCGGGCGCCAACCGCAGTGCCTTATTGCGCAGCCGTGGCCTGCTCGCCCTGATCCATGTCAGAGCCGCACGATTTTGCTTCGAGCAGCATCGAGTTCGGTGCGATCAGACTGTGGCGATCGAATGTGGAAGCGCGGCACCGGCCGCCACGCTTACGGACAGGCCCCGCGTCCCCGGTCGGGCCGGGTATGGAGGCGATCGCGGGCGTGTGGGGAAGCGCGCCTTCTGTGACGCTGGAAAGTAGGCCGATGCCTTGCCGAACGTCGATCGTTTCAATGCCTTGGGACATCCAGCGCCAGCGTTGCGCTGCCTTCGTGCATTCATGGTTCGGGGAGACGGCGATTTTCCCCTGCGTATGAGGCGTATTGACTTCGGCCGAGTGCAATCCTGCCTGGAACAGCCGGTTGCACGTCGAGCACCTCGAGGATGGATGCTTCGCCGACGAGTTGGCCGAAACACACCTGGCTCAGGCGATCGGATGGAGAGCGGGCTGTCGCTATGCGGCTTCTTCTAAGCCCAACGCGAGCATGCCCTGCCCCGAACGAAATAAGTGACGTAGGCCATGCAGCTTCGATGTCATTCAAAGGGCGGTTGCGCCTCGGCCGCCGCAGCGCCGTTCCAGCCGGCTCATGCTGTCCACGGTGACACGGCGGTTGTTCTCGATCCGAATCACGCCGTCCATTCTCAGGCTGGTCAGCTGACGGCTCACGGTCTCGTTTGTAATTCCAAGGAAATCAGAGATGTCGGCTCGCGTCATCGGCAGCTCGAAGCACGCCGACCTAGCCGCCGGGTCAACACTGGAATCGATGTTCCGGGCGATCATGAGGAGAAAGCTCGCCACCTTCTCCGGTGCGGTCTTGCGCCCCAGAGTCACCATCCATTCGCGTGCCTCGTCGAGTTCGTTCAGCGCCTGCTTGAACAGGCGATGCACAAATTCCGGTGATTCCTTCATCAACCGTTCGATGGCCGCTCTCGGAAACGAACATAGCGAGACAGCTGTTGCCGCTTCCGCATTGATCGCGCTTTTCATCTTGAAGGGCCGTCCCAGAAAATCCGGCGCGAACTGGAGACCGACGATCTGCTGGCGGCCGTCCGAAAGGCTCTTCGTCAGCTTCACCACGCCTGAAAGCACGTTTGAATAACAGTCGACCGCCTCGGCGTCGCCGATCAGTTCGACCCCCGGCTCGATATTGTGCCGCGACGACGTCTTGGCGAGCTGAGCCAAATGGTCTGGTTCGAGCGCACCACAGACACCGCGGTGCCGTGCCTCGCAAGACAGGCAAAGAACGGGAATGCCGGAACTGTGAATGTCCTGCCGTAATGTCATTCGATCGCTCTACTTGTCCAGTGCGGGCAGGATAGCAATCGACGGTAGAAAAATCCTTGCGGCAGTTTGTCCGTGCTGAACGCTGATCGAAATCAGGGCTTAGGCTCATCCAAGCATCCACAGTTCCGGCGACGCAAACACGGTGGACCACGACATGCGACTGGAGCTAGCTGCCAGACTTGGCGAGAACGTCCCGCGCTATACCAGTTATCCGACCGCGCCGCATTTCCATGCGGGGGTCGATGCCGTCGTTTACCGAGGCTGGTTGGAGGCGCTCGAAGGTGGTGACGAGATATCGCTTTACCTGCATATTCCCTATTGCGACAGGCTCTGCTGGTTCTGCGCGTGCCATACCAAACAGACGCGCCACTACGAACCAGTGACCACATATCTCCGTTCACTGCATGCCGAGATCGCCACCGTCTCCAGTCTTGTCACCGGCAAGGGCCGAGTTCGCGCGGTTCATTTCGGCGGCGGTTCGCCGACGATGCTCAAACCGGAAGATATCGTGGCGCTGGGAACCGTCCTGCGCAACAGCTTCACGTTTCTCCCCGGTGCAAAGATCAGCGTTGAGATCGAACCCAACGATATGGACGATGCCCGCCTCGATGCACTTGCCGAAATCGGCATGACAAGGGCGAGCCTCGGCGTCCAGGATTTCGACCCGAAGGTGCAGAAAGCGATCAACCGCGAGCAGACCTTTCTGCAGACCAAGACGGTTGTTGATGGCGTTCGTTCGCGCGGCGTCGAATCCGTCAATCTCGATCTGCTCTACGGCCTGCCGCATCAGACCAGGGAGAGCGTCGCCTCCACGGCTGCACAGGCACTGACCCTGGAACCGGATCGGATCGCGCTTTTTGGCTACGCCCATGTGCCGTGGTTCAAGAAACATCAGACGATGATCGACAAGGCCTGGTTGCCGGGTCCGGCGGAGCGGTTTGCCCAATCGCAATTGGCAGCGCGGGCGATCATGGACCAGGGATACGAAGCAATCGGGCTCGATCATTTCGCCAAGCCCGGCGATGCGCTGGCGCTTGCGGCCCGCGCCGGGACTTTGCACCGGAACTTCCAAGGCTACACCGAGGACTGCTACGAGACATTGATCGGCCTCGGCCCATCGTCCATCAGCCAGTTTCGCCAGGGCTATGCACAGAATATGCCTTCGACCGCCGAGTATGGACGCATGGTTGCTGATGGCGGGCTGGCCGCTGTTCGGGGTATCGCGCTTTCTGACGACGACCGTGTTCGCGGCTGGATCATCGAGCGATTGATGTGTGACTTCGCCTTCTCGGCGATTGAGCTGGTGGAGCGCTTTGGCGAAGCCGGCCAAAGACTTCTCGTCCGAGCGAGTTCCACGGCCCTCCAAGATCCTGCGCGGTTGCTTGAACTTGATGGTGACCGCTTCGTCGTGCCTGCGGAAAGCCGGCCCTTTGTCAGGAGCATCGCGGCAAAGTTCGACAAATATTTCGAAAGTGGAACGGCCAGGCACTCAGCGGCAGTCTGAGCACCGCAGAGGAACGGTCATGGTTCTCAGTCGATCGTGAACCGATTGCGCTACATTTTTCACTGTTGATCGGCGACCGTCGTGTCGAGACAGGATTCGGAGCGGACCAGACGCGTCTTGGTATAGCGACGATATCGTCCGGTCGTGCCTTCCGGCGCCGTATTCCATTTCGCAGTCCCTGAAGCGCCACGTCGAGTCCGGCCTCTTTTCTGTATCGGAAGCAGTCGACAATCGTCCTGGCCAGATCATGGTTGTCGGCCGACAGCTCCCTTCGGCCTTGCAACAAGAATCCGCAAGGACCCTGCCAGCTGCAGCAGGCGCCGCCGCATCGCACCACCACACTATCCACCCGTGGCTCGCGCTAACCTTTGATTGGTTCGCGCCAAGCCGACGCCCGTCGAAACCGAGCCTCGGCAACATTCCGAGTCGTAAGCGGCTGGCCACGCTCCTGGTGCCGGTGGCAGAAAGTCCGCAAGCACCCCGGCAGCGCCGTCAAGCGTGGGACAACCCGTCCACCCGAATATCCGCCGGCGCAGTTTCAGTGAAAAGCGGGCCCAGGCTAGACGGCTCTCTTGTTACCCCAGAGCATAACGTGCAGCTGCGGCAGCACACGGGCTTCGAACCACCTGTCGCGGGTCACGCTATCAACCAGCCACTCCATGCGCTTCAATATTCCGTCAAGGTCGACAGGCGCGTCTTCATTTGCGGGGCGTGGCGGCGTGTGATTGCCGGGTTGCAGATAGATCGGAAGTCGCGGAAATCTCGCAGCGGCGTCTTTCGCGTAGGCGTAGTCCCTTTCGTCGAAAACAATGAGCTTGAGCACGACTTGCGGCCTGCCTTGTGCCGCCTGGAGGCACGCCTCGAAAGCGGCCCAATCGGTCGTCATTTGGCTTGACGGCGGCTTTGGGCTGAGGACTAGCACGTCGAGGTCGGCAAACCAGTCCCTGGCCACCGAACCTTGGGTTTCCAGCGCAAAACGGTAACCTTCACCATGGCCTCGCTCGATGAGCGCGCCGAGCGGCTGGATGGCCGGATTGCCGCCTGACAGCGACACCATCAGCGGGCGGCCACCGGAAAGCGCAAGCACGTTTTGCCACACCGCGCCAATGGACATCATCTCCCATTCATGGCGGAATTGATTGTCCACCGCATGCAGGCTGTCGCACCAGGAACAGCGATAGTCACACCCGCCGGTTCTGACGAAGACCGTCGGCAAACCGATGAGCACGCCCTCGCCCTGGATCGTCGGCCCGAAAATCTCACTCACGCGGATTGCGGGATGCGTATCGGTCATGGCCGGTATTCCGCCCAGGTTTTCGGCGTTTCGCTCACCCGCACGGCCGAGGTTTCGCGCAGGCGTGCCTTGCACCATTCATAAAAATGTCTGGCCAGATATTCCGCCGTGACTTGCTCATGTCCCAGCACGTCGTTGAGATGTCGGTGGTCGAAGCTCTCGTCGATGTAGCGTTTGAATGGCGCCAAATCGTGATAGTCGCGCACGAAGCCGTTGTCGTTCAGTCCATTCGCTGAAAGCTCCACTTCAACGATGTAGTTATGCCCGTGCAGGCGCGCGCATTGGTGATCGGGTGGCAACGAGGTGAGCTGATGCGAGGCTGAGAAGTGGAATTCCTTGGTGATGCGGAACATTACGCGGTCCTCCTTCGCAGCGCATCGAGCCAGAAGTCGGAGTCCTCGTAGTCGGTGGGGTCCGGCTGCCCAGAGAGATGAAACGCCTCGCGCCGCTCGACGCAGGTCCCGCACCTCCCGCAGTGACGCTCGGCGCCCTTGTAGCAGGACCAGGTCTGCGCAAACGGCGTGCCGTATGCTGCTCCATTCCTAACAATGTCCGCCTTCGTGAGATTCACATAGGGTGCATAAATGCGAATCTCCGCGTAGCCGTCGAGCGCGTGGTCCTGCATCATCTGGAAAGCGTCGATGAAGGCCGGACGGCAGTCGGGATAAATGAAATGATCCCCACCATGCACGGCCGTCGCCACCGCCTCAGCGCCGTGCGCTGCGGCGAAGCCGAAGGCAATGGCCAACATGATGGCGTTCCGGTTCGGCACCACCGTGACCTTCATCGTGTCTTCGGCGTAGTGCCCGTCGGGCACGTCCACATTATCGGTCAGCGCGGAGCCGGAAAGGCCGCCGCCGATCTCGTGGATGTCGATGATGCGGTGCGGGACGCTCAGTCGCTCCGCGCAAAGGGCGGCGAAGCCCAATTCCTTCCTATGCCGTTGGCCGTAATCGAAAGATAGGAGGCCGGCGAGTTCGTGCTCCGCTGCCACCTTGTGAGCAAGGGTAACGGAGTCCAATCCGCCGGAGCAGACGACGAGAGTCTTCATTTTTGGGTCCTTGTTTTAACCGGGTAGGCTGCGACCGGAGATTTCTCTGCGCTCCCAGTACTTCAGGAAATCCATTTTGTGAAGTGAACGGGGGACGAGTTTCATGCGCTGACGTGCCGCTGTGTGCAAGGCGCCCTCGCGGTGAGCCTGCAAGGAACACGGACTAGCGAAACGTCACGCTTCAGCGGAATGCTCAAAGGCGAGCGCACCGGAATATGCTCTGCAGGAGGTCCGGACCTTCGTAAACAAAGTTCTCGACGATCAAGCGCCCAGCGGTCCAGAGCTTCGAGGGACGCCACCGCGAGGGTTTCAGGTACAAGACGGCCCGAAGATGGGCTTGCCGCAAGAGAACGGACTTACCAGTGGGATGTTCAGCGACGCCGATGCAGATGTCTGGAATGATCACGACATCAATTGTCGCGGCAACTTTGGCCTCGGGTTCCGTAGATCCAGCGCATTCCGCTTCAGGATCGGTTCGAACCGGAGCACGCCCTCGGTCAATGGACGACCGGCAAACCCTGAATGATCGGTCGTGAGCCGACATCTGTGAACAAGCGGTGTGGTCGATTGCTATCACCCATGTGTTGCGCGCAGGTACCTTATGGCAGTGGATGAACTGGATTTGATGGTTTTACGGCTGGCGGTCGAAAGCGTCCGCTCGCTCTCCTTAAGCTTCGCTGAAAAGGCCGCCGAGGTAGCCACCAGGAGCCGCGGCATCCTGCTTTTCGACGTGCGGGTCGACGGTCATGCGGGGGTCCAGCGGGTCGCAGCCATCCGATATCAGGGCGACCAGATCGGCGTGCTGGCGTTGGACAGACAGGGCCTTGTTACCCACCATTGCATCGTCAACGGTACGTTCTCACATTTCATTGCGCCCTTGGAGACCTGGCACAGCATGCCCCTGTCGATGCAGGCCAAGATCGATGCCAACGGCCATGCCAGTCTCTTCCTAGGGGCCTTGCGAAATGCCGGACATTTGCTGGGCAGCTAGCATTTGGCCAGAATGCATCTGTGAATTTTTGCATGCGCATCGCTGCCGACACCGCTGGCATGGTTGTCGTGCTCGAAAACGGCTGCGGCGATCGCGGCAAAGCGATCGCCGCGATCATGGCGATCAACGCGTGGGCGTTGCATCGATGCGCGATCGTTTGAGACGGAGGTCTCCGCCTGGCATCGAGCAACATGCACGGAGGTACGCAAAGCGCAAATGCATCAAGTAGTTGAAGGGACGAGCCCCTCGCGCAAATGGAGCTTGCGCTGCCGTTGTCGTTCCATCGTGCCGCCGAACTCGGGGGCGTGACGATCGACCACGACGGCCTATTTTTTTGCAAAGCCGAATGTCCCGATTCCGAAGCCACAAAAAAACTCCGATCACAGCGAAGAATAGTAACAACACGGGCGACGCAAGCCGCCTTGCCCTCTAGCAGGGGAGGTGCTTGCGGTGCTCTCACCGACACAAGATCGCAAATGGCACGTGGGTGAGCACCAGAACTGGCGACACGCATGGTGATCGGCTTGACTCGCTGGAGGAAGCACAAGGCCTCAGTGGGCGGAGGCGCCAGCGACGGTCGAATACTGGCTGGCTGCTCGGGATCTGATCGGAAATGACGTAGGATTTGGTTGCTTAAGCCGATCCGAACCATTTCCCGGAGACCACACCCACCATGAACGATCTTGCGCTGCCGCTGAGCGGTTTGTCATCAG
>NZ_JAMYSQ010000025.1:0-89249 GCF_040321995.1 Mesorhizobium sp. M0207 | reverse complement strand
CATAGAAATTGACACTGCAAGCTCCTCGGCTCCTTGCTTCAGTGTCAGTATGTCTCGCTCATCACCTCAAGCCGCGCCAGATGGGGTCAGCTTGGCGCTTACGATCAAGATCCATGAGGTGCCGGTTGAGGACTACCCGTTGGTAGTCTCCATCGCCCGTTGGGCCAATCAGCCCCTTCACTTGCAAGCCATCACCAGCGTCAATGTCGAGGTTACCCTGCTCCTGCACGCTGTCGCGTCAGAAGCACGGCCGGATTAGCTGAATTGCGGACCCAGCCGATGTTAGCGTGGCCTACGCGTTATGAACGGGGTCCACTCCTCGTGCTGCTTTGTGCATTCCACATTACCTTTTTATGCGACTTCCAAGCACAAAGCGTGAACATCTACCCAATGGCTCTGGTGTCCCACTCGCTTAGGCAGCCAAAACCTGACAATGCTGGTGCCGCTGCTGAGGTCGCGGTTGCGCCACCCTGGCAGATGGTCTGCTTTCCGCGTGCGAGCTGACCATTGCCAAGGCAGAAAATTCACTCTCCCACCTCCGAACCCAGGCGACGTTGTCTTTTCGCAGACCGCGTGGACTTCAGGCGCCGAACCTGTCCACCGCAAAGGGTGCTATGCGCGCTGGATCGCCGCGACCAATGATCAGCTCGGCAATCAGGCGCGCCGTGATCGGCGCCAGCGTCAGGCCGAGATGGCCGTGGCCGAAAGCGTGGATCACCCTCGAGCTGCCGCGCGACGGGCCGATGACCGGGCGGGAATCGGGCAGCGATGGCCGGAACCCGAGCCATTCGGATGAAGGCTGGCCGAGTTGTGGAAAGAACTGCCTGACACCGCGATCGAGCAGCGCCAGCCGGCGCGCATTTGGCGGCGCTGCAAGTCCGCCGAGCTCGACGGTTCCGGCGACACGCAGCCGGCCGGCCATCGGCGTCATGTAGAAGCCGAGATCGACCGGACAGACCGGACGATTGAGCAGAGGCGCTTCGGTCGGAAATTCGAGATGATAACCGCGTTCGGTCTCGAGCGGAATCCTGTCGCCGGCCTGTATGGCCAACGCCCGCGATTGCGCGCCCGCGGCGATAACCACCGTGTTCGCCTTGATGTTAAAGCCGGAACCGCTGAGCCTGACACCGTCCGCCTCAACCCGCAGTCCGGTTATCTCAGCCTGCGCCACCGAAACGCCGCGGTCGGCCGCGGCATCGAGCAGCCGCCGCATCACTGTCTCGGGATCGGTGACATTCATCGAGTCGGGGAAGTACAGACCGCTGGCCCCGGTCGCGGGCAGGCCAGGCTCCAGCGCGGCCACCGCTTCCGGCGTCAGAACCTCTTGATGGACGCCAAACCCGGCGCGCAGCGCCCTGCCCCCAGCGGCCTTGGCGAAATCGCTCTCGCGGCGATACAGGTAGAGACAGCCGTTGCGGCGCAGCAGGTCTGTCAGGTCAGCCTCCTCCACCATCTCTTCCCAGGCCGGCAGGGCCTCGGCCAGTAAACCGGCGAGCGCCAGCGCATTGGCGCGGGTAGCGGCGGGAAGCGATTGCCGCACGAATTGAACCAGCCATGGCGCAAGCTGCAACAGCGCCGGCCAGCGCAAGGAAAAAGGGCTGTCGGGATCGAGAAGCAGCTTTGGCAGCGCGCGCAGCAGAGCCGGATTGCCGACCGGCATGCAGGCATATTCGGCGATCGTTCCGGCATTGCCAAACGAGGCGCCGGAGCCCGGCTCATTGGGGTCGATGAGCAGGACTTCGCAACCCTCAGCTGCGAGCCGGAGTGCAGTTGCCAGTCCGACAACGCCGGCACCGACGATGGCGATTTCGACCGTTTCCGACGCTGCCATCTTTAAATTCCTAGACGAAACCAGGCAATTGAAGATGGCCGGCAGATAACAGTTCGGCCACCGAGTTCAGGGCCGTGCGCAGATCGTCGAGCGAGCGCGCAGCGCCGACATTGATACGCACGCCGTGCTGTACCGGCTCGCGCCCAACGGCGAAGGCATCACCGGGGAGCACGGCAACGCCACGTTCCAGGCAGGTGCGAGCGAAAGCCGCGCCCCGCCACGGCTCCGGAAGGCGCAGCCAGGCGTGGGTCGAGGTTGGGTGGTTCTGGACATCGTAGCGGCCGAGGATTTCAGTGAGGATGGCCTGGCGCTGGCGCAGCTCCTGCTTCTGCGTTTCTATTATGCGCGCCGCCAGGCCCTCTTCTATCAGCCGTGCGCCGATCAGCGCCGTCAAGGGACTGATGCTCCAGCAGTTGATACGCAACGCCGCTGCGACCTGGCCGGCTATGGCGCGTGGCGCGATCACAAAACCGAGGCGCAGCCCAGGGGCAAGACATTTCGACATGGCGCCGATATGGATCGTCAGTTCGGGCTCGAGGCTGGCAAGCGACGGCAGTGGATTGTCTGCCAGGGGGCGGTAGACGTCATCTTCGATGATTAGGACGTTGTGGCGGCGGGCGACAGCTATCAGCTCGTGCCGGCGCTCTTCGGATAGCGTGATGGTCGTCGGGTTGTGCAGGGTCGGCACCAGGAAGACCGCACGTGGGCGGAGCTGCGCGCAGGCCACATCGAACGCGTCGGCCCGCATGCCGCCACGGTCCATCGCGACGCCTCTGAGGTCGAGCCCATGCACCCGGCACAGTGCATTGATGCCCTGATAGGTCACTTCGTCGGCGAGCACGACCTCGCCTTGCCTGGTCACCGCGCCAAGCACGCAATCCAGCCCATGCTGGGCGCCCGCCGCCAGCACCACGCGGCCGGGATCGCCTTCCCCCGCCACCGGTCTCATCCACTCGGCGATTGCCATCCTCGCCCAAAGCGGCCCCTCGGGCGGATGATAGTCCTGAAGCGTGGCATAGTGCCGGTCCTTCGACAGGCGCGGCAGCAGCAGCCCAAGCGCATCGAGATAGGCCGAGGTCGCAGGTCTGTTGACGGAAAGATCGATGACGCCGGTGTCGTCGCTCGGCGCTGACACGAAACCTGGCCTTTCGCCGCCATTGCGGGCCGCGACCGTTGTGCCGCGTCCGGGCCGCGCTTCGAGCAGGCCGCGCTGCTGCAGCGTCGACAGTGCGCGCGTCACCGTGGTGACATTGATGCCCAGCGCGCGGGCAATCTCGCGCTGCGGCGGCAGCCGGTCTCCAACTGCAAGTGTGCCGGCCGTGATCCGTTCCGCAATAGCGTCCGCAAGACGCCGATAGACCGGGCCTTCATCCGAAGCGAGTTGCAGGTCCTGAAGCATGCGGATTGGCGGTTTCGGTGTGTTGACGCTCTGGCTATCGGCGCATCTAGCATAAGACAATGCTCCAGACAATAGCACTTGTCCGGCAGGTATTTTTAAAATCCGGCCCGAACAATCTCACACAATCCCGAAGAAAGCCGCTTGACGGCCAAACTTGTCTGCATCTATGGTTCTTTTGCGATCGATTGTGTGAGCATACAAGTTTGGTTTGCCGCCATTGTGCGGCAGCGTCATGCGAGACCCATACATGCACGGTAAACGCCAACTCGTTTCGACATGCAGCTTCTGCCGCAGATCGACGGACTTGCGTCCGTGATGGCCGAAGCGACAGCCCTGTCGCGTGACAGCGCCGGTCCTGCACGGGCAGCCGATGCCGGCAGCCAAGGATTTGTCGAATTCATCGATGTCGAGAAATCCTATGACGGCCGCACGTTCGCGGTATCGCGGCTGAACCTCGGCGTTGCGCGCGGCGAGTTCCTCACCCTTCTTGGACCCTCCGGTTCGGGCAAGACGACGACGCTCAACATGCTTGCAGGCTTCGAACGGCCGACCAGAGGCGTCATTGCGCTTGAAGGCCGGTCGGTCGACAGGCTGCCGCCCTACGAGCGCAACATCGGCATGGTGTTCCAGAACTACGCGCTGTTTCCGCACATGAGCGTCGAGGAGAACGTCGCCTTCCCGCTCTCCGTTCGCAAGATTACCAAGACGGAAGTCGCAGCCCGCGTCGGCCGCGCGCTCGACATGGTGCGGCTGCGGCAGTTCGGCGACCGGCGGCCGGCACAGCTTTCCGGCGGCCAGCAGCAGCGCGTCGCGCTTGCCCGCGCGCTGGTGTTCGAGCCGAGCCTGGTGCTGATGGACGAGCCGCTCGGTGCGCTCGACAAGAAGCTGCGCGAGCACATGCAGCTCGAGATCAAGCAACTTCACACGATGCTCGGTGTCACCATAGTCTATGTGACGCACGACCAGAGCGAGGCGCTGACCATGTCGGACCGCGTCGCCGTTTTTAACAATGGCGGGATTGCCCAGCTCGGTTGGCCGGATGATCTCTACAACGCGCCGCAAACTTCGTTCGTCGCGAGCTTCATCGGCGAGAACAACACCCTGCTCGGCAAGGTCGAGCGCGTCTCTGGCAAGGAGTGCCGCGTCGCGCTGGACGGCGGCGGTTCGGTCACGGCGCTCGCCATCGGTGTTGCGGAGGGCGATGCCTGCCATGTCGCTATCCGCCCGGAGCGGCTGAAGCTTGCGCCCGCCTCGAACGGAGCAAATGGGCTGGCCGCCACGGTTGAAGGCCGCATCTATCTCGGCGACCACCAGCGTCTTTTGGCCCGGCTGGAAAACGGACAGGTGCTGACGGTCAAGATCGGCCCCGAAACGACCATGGGCAACGGGGGACCGGTCACGGTTTCCTGCGCGCCCAACGACTGCCGTGCCTTTCCGGCAGATGCCGCAACGGACGGTTCCATCTCGAAAACAGGGGAATAACAACAATGAAAATTACAAGAGCCCGGCTGTTCGCCTTTGCGGCAGCCACAGCATTCATCACCTCAGGACATGTCGCCTTCGCCGACGAGCTTTCGATCATGGCCAGCGGCGGCGCCTGGCAGGATGCCCAGCGCAAGGCATGGTTCGAGCCGTTCAGCAAGGAGACCGGTGCCAGGATCGTCGAGCAGGAATATCTCGGCGATCTCGGCAAGGTCAAAGCCATGGTCGACACCGGCAACGTGCCGATCGACCTGGTGACGGTCGAGACCGCGACCGTCCTGCAAGGTTGCGACGCCGGCATTCTCGAGCGCCTCGACTATTCCAAGATCGCGCCGCGCGAAAAATTCCTCGAAGGCTCCGCGCTCGACTGCGGCGTCGGCCTCGACGCCTATGGCGACGTGCTCGCCTATGATCCCAACGTGCTGAAAGAGGCGCCGACCTCGGTGCTCGACATCTTCGACACGACCAAGTTTCCCGGTAAGCGAGCGATGCGCAAGTTCCCGGCGCAGAATTTGGAATGGGCGCTGATGGCCGATGGCGTCGCGCCGGCCGATGTCTACAAGGTGCTGGCCACGCCGGAAGGCGTCGACCGCGCCTTCAAGAAGCTCGACACCATCAAGAAAGACATCGTCTGGTGGGATGCCGGCGCACAGCCGCCGCAGCTCCTTGCATCCAAGGAAGTGGTGATGACCACCGCCTGGAACGGCCGTATCCAGAACGCCATCGATAAGGATGGGGCGCCGTTCAAGATCGTCTGGAACAACCAAATCCTCGAATACGACATGATCGCCATTCCGAAGGGGGCCAAGAGTCCGGACCTGGCCTACAAGTACCTTGCCTATATCAGCCAGCCGGAAATTAACGCCAAGCTGGCCAGCTACATCACCTACGGGCCGGTGCGCACCGATGCAGCTTCCTTTGTCGCGCGGGACGCCTTGCCCAAATTGCCGAATGCGCCCGACCATATGAGCGCTTACCTGGTCGCCGACACCGAATTCTGGGGCGATTACGGCGAGGATTTGGTCAAGCGCTTCAACGCCTGGCTCGCGCAGTAGGAAAAATGACGGCGCTTGAGCCCACGAAGTTGGAACGGCCGCGCCTCGCGCGCGACCGGTCGGCCGCCGATATCAAAGCGGCGAAATCGGTCACGGCAAAACTTCGGCGCGCCGAGTTCGGCGATCGGCTGCGGTCACTGGCGCTGGCGGCGCCTTTGCTTGTGCTCCTGGCGCTGAGCTTCGGCATCCCGATCGTCCTGCTGCTATCGCGCGCCGTCTATGACCCGACGATTGCCGACGCTTTGCCGCAGACCAGCCAAGCGCTGCGCGGCTGGAACGGCGCGGGACTGCCAGGAGATGCCGCCTTCCTGGCCCTTGCCGCCGACCTCAGGGACAATCAGGCCATGGGCACGGCATATGAGCTCGCCAAAAGCCTGAACGCCCGCCTGCCCGGTGCGCGCAGCCAGGTGCTCAAGACGGTACGCCAACTTGAAGCTGCCGACAGGCCGCCGCTGGAGGTGATGAAAGCCGTGCCGTTCTGGTCGGCGCCCGGCACGTGGCCGGTCATCGAGAGCGGCACCCATAGCGTGACGTCGTTCTACCTGCTGAGCGCGCTCGATCTGCGCTGGAACGCCGATGGAGGCATTGAAAGAGTGCCGCCGCAACAGGCGATCTTCCTGCAGGTGTTCATGCGCACATTCTTCGTCGCCGCGGCGGTGACGCTGGCCACGCTGATACTGGGCTTCCCCCTCGCCTATCTCATCGCCTCGGTACCCAAGGGCCTCGCCGCCATCCTCATCGTCGCGGTGCTGCTGCCATTCTGGACGTCGATCCTGGTGCGAACCGCCGCCTGGACCGTGCTCCTGCAGAAATTCGGCCTGGCCAACGACCTGCTTTTGTGGCTCGGCATTGCCGACGACCGGCTTGACCTGATGTACAGCCGCATCGGACTGATCATCGCCATGACCCATATCCAGCTGCCGTTCACGCTGCTGCCGATCTATAGCGTTATGCGCACGATCCCGGCCTCGCAGATGAAAGCCGCCTATTCGCTCGGCGCAAAACCCTTCACCGCGTTCCGCCGCGTTTATCTTCCACAGGTTTTTCCGGGCGTCATGGCCGGTTGCCTGCTCACCTTCATTCTGTGCCTCGGCTACTACATCACGCCGGCGCTCATCGGCGGTGCAAGCGATCAGCTGATCAGCAATTTCATCGCCAACTACGTCAATGTCGAGCTGAACTGGGAGATGGCGGCAGCACTGAGCTTCATCCTGCTCGTCTTCACCCTGGCGCTGTTTGGCATCTTCGCCCGCATCCTCGGCCTCGACCGTCTCAAGCTGGTGTAGCCATGCTGCTGTCTCCCTATCCGACGACAGGCGAAAGAATCCGCATCACCCTGCTGTGGCTGTGGTGCGGCATGGTGATCCTGTTCCTGCTCGTGCCGATCCTCGTTCCCGTCCCCTTGTCGTTCAACAGCGGCGCCTTCTTCATCTTTCCGCTGGAGGGAATTTCGACGCGCTGGTACGCGGTCGTGCTTGGCACCCAACGCTGGCAATCGGCGATCGGCAACAGCCTGATCGTTGCGTTCGGGACGACGCTGATCGCGACGATACTCGGCACGTTGACAGCGATTGCGCTTTCCGACGAAAAGTTTCCCGGCCGCCGCATCGTCATGCCGCTGCTGCTGTCGCCGCTGATCGTGCCGGTGGTGATCACCGCCGTCGGCTCTTATCTGTTCTATGCCCGCGTCGGCCTGGCCAGCACCTATGCCGGCATCATCCTGGCGCACACCGCGCTCGCCAGTCCCTTCGTCGTCGTCACGGTGGGAGCGAGCCTCACCGGCTTCGACCGCAATCTGATGCGCGCTGCCGCCATCTCCGGAGCAAAGCCCATCACGTCGTTCTTCAGGGTGATGCTGCCGCTGATCCTGCCCGGCGTACTGTCAGGCGCCGCTTTCGCCTTCGTTACCTCGTTCGACGAGGTCGTCGTGGTACAGTTCCTGGCCAGCGCCAACCAACGCACCATGCCGCTCGAAATGTTCATCGGCTTGCGCGAGAAGCTCTCCCCGGCAATCACCGCCGCCGCGACCCTGATGATGGCGCTGTCTATAGTGCTCCTGGTCGTCGCCAACCTTCTGGTACGGCGTAGCCAGCGTCGGCCAAGCGCGAGCGAGTAACTCGTGGCCTTGCCGCTCCAATGTTCCCGCAGTTTATGGAAGTGTTCCCGGTCCCTGGTCGGCGATCGTCGGAAGAGACGGGATGGGCACGAGGCGGTCATTGAAAGGTCCGTTCGGGATCTTCGCCTTTGGGTCAGTTGAGACTGCAGTCCCACCTGCTTGAATGTCTGCCATCGCTTTTAGGATGGCCAGAAGCTGCAAGTCCGCTCCCGGCCGCCACGACAGCGGCTGAATTGCCGGACCATCTTGGCCGCGGATAGCGCTTGCCGATGTTCTCTCCAAGCCGCAGAAGATGCAGTCGGTAACGCAAGGTGCGACAACACGAAGGCGACTGACGCGTTGGGTGATGGCGCCGTTGGCGGCAGGACAGCGAATGGATTGAGGCCGGTCCGGTCGCCGGTGCGCGGTACGCTGCACCTCTGCGTCAACGACCCAAATGGCGCCGTCTCTCGCGTCGCAGATAGTCCTGTATCGCGACGACGGGCGACCGCCCAAGAGCGATCGGCGAGCCCGCTCCGGCGCCTCGGACACACTGTCGAGCCCTAAATCCCCATAGCCCCGCCCGCCATCCCGCGGTTCAGTTCAATCAGGCTTTAATGTAGTCGCGACCCGTGCGTACCTGCCCAATCGCGCCCGCGACTACACAGAACTCTCCAGATTCATTATGCACCTCCTTTGCAAATGGCGGCGATTCCTGGTTATCGTCGTGGATGCGACGCGGAGTATTGCGCGCCCAGTTCGGCCTTGATCCGTTCGTCTTCGAGGTCGCTGGCGCGGATCTGGTAGGGCGCGCCGCGCATGACCTGCTCGGCGGGTAAGAGGCCATCCCTGATGAACCGGCGGATTTTGACGTGCGACACGCCGAGCTTCGCGGCCGCATCCGACATAGTGAGCCACTCGCCATTCTTGTCGGACGAGTGATAGCCGCTGATCTTGTGCACCGTGCGCAGCGATTGGACGCGTCGCGCGGTCCAGGTCTTTCCCTGACCGGTCTGCATGCCCATGCGGTTGAGTGTGGCAGCGATTTCGGCATCCGACCACCGGGTTGCCATGGAGCATGATCGCCAGAGCCTCCTCAGGCGTACGCTGGCCATGCTCTCAGGATTTGGGCTTGCGAACCCGTACCTGCGAGTGCTGGCCTCCATGCCAGTGGATCGTCAAGATCACGTCGCGCGAATGGTCATCGACATCCGCCACGATGTCCTTGATGAGCGCGCGCAGCAGTTGCTGACGACAGCGCATGTCGACACCCGGCGCATTCCAGGTGGCCTTGAGATCCTGGGCAAGGCCCGTGAAGTCCGGAACCGCGTCGACAGGCTCCGCACGCTGGACTTCGCTCAGCCGGGCCTCGCAGGTCCCCACGCGCCTGAGCGTGGCTTCCCAACTCCTCTCGAGCTGGACCGCAATAAGCCGGTTCTCCGGGTCGCAGGCCGCTTCGCCGGCAGAAGCATCTTGCGGATGGTGGACCTCGCGACAATGCCGTTGATTGAGGGCCGCGGCTGCGCTGTTCTCTGCCACTGCCTTTAACAGACTGGATGCACCCGTTGGCGTAGGTGACGAATACCAATTTGTCCGCCACGGCGAGAGCACTGGCCGTCCCGCCTGCGGTCAGCGCGGCGCCGGTGTCGAAATTCAGCCATGTGCGCTATCAGCTCGCAGGCGCCCGTCCAGCGCTCAGGCTCAGGGCGCCGGGCGGGTGAACAGGGTTCGGAATAGCTCCTCAGCACGCCGCAGTCCTTCATCTGTCAGAACCACTGACTTCGCCTTGTTTGCCGGATTCGCGATCAGCCCCTTCTCGTGCAAGCGATCCAGAGCATTCCAATCCAACCCCTTCCAGGCGCGCCTCTCTTCATGCAGCGTCAGCCAAAGCAGGCCCAGAACGGCTTCGTCGATCTTGTCGGCGTCGATCTCCATGCAAGCAGTCTAACACGCGAAAAGGCCGCTGCCACGATCCACACCGGATGGTTATTCCCTGCCGCGAGCGTTCGCCTGAAAACAGGCGCCTCACTTAGGCGTCGCATCCGCGACGGAGTCATTGGGGCGCGACGAGCAGGGACGGGATTGGAGTTCATCATGATGCCTAAGCGGCCGTGGCAGCGTTGCCGCTGGCAATGAAATGCAAATTGGCGAAATCCTCGTCTTCCCTCAGGTTGCGCTTACCGCAGGCGAGCGGCGCACTATCCAGGTCCGCGTCATGCTGCCGGCAACGCGCGCCGCCCCGCCGCGGTGGCCCATTCCATAGTCGACCGACGCGCGGATACGTTTTGCGGGACGCTTTCTTTTCCGACCCGCTCTCCGACTGCAAGTCTCAACCTTGTCAGAGGTGATTTTTGACTCCTGAGCGGTTATCGCGGAGCGCATTCCGGGCCACAAGCGAGTTTGCGACATCCCCTTCACTGATTCATTGCCCGTCCAGCGCCAGAATGCGAAATCCGCTGTGAGCGGTCGGGGCTTCGCAACAACCGCTCAAGGTCGGTCCGACGTTGCAGGGCTGACCTGTTTTCATCGAGCCAAGACTGACTCTGGTACCGTGCCGGGAATGAGCTATAGTTCACATACTGAGACGGCCGGGCGCTTGCACAATGGCTGGACTGGGTGAACAGATTGCGCGTCAGCAGCGCACCATGGGACCGCTCCTGGTGGCGGCAGTGGTCATCGGCCTTGTCGGTCTGCCCGTTGCAGCCTGGCTCGACCTCCGAGACCTATCCGAACGGATGCTGCGCAGGCAAGCCAGCGAAATCAGCCGCATCATCGACGAAATGCGCGGATTCTACGGCAGCGACGTCGTGGGACGCGTGCTGCAAGCTAACGGCGCCGTGACTGCGACGCACAACTACCGGGACGTGCCAGGCGCGATCCCTATTCCAGCAACCCTCTCGATCGAACTGGGCAACCGCATCAGCGCTCATGACGGCTCGGTCAAATATCGGTTCGTCTCGGATCTGCCTTTCAAAGGTCGCGCGCCCCACCAGCTCGATGCGTTCGAGCGGAATGCAATCTTGGCTTTGCGCGCCAACCCGAAGGAGCCGATCATCGAGGTCTCGGGCTCACTGTTTGACCGGCAGGTGCGCGCCGCGGCCCCTGTCATAATGGGACAAGTGTGCGTGACCTGCCATAACTCACACCCGGACAGCCCCAAGACGGACTGGAAGGTGGGGGATGTCCGAGGGATCCAGGAGATATCAGTCAATCAGCCTATTGCTGCGAACGTGCTGACCTTCAAGTATCTGCTCCTGTATTTCGGTTTCGCTGCGGCGGCGGGCCTGACGTTCATTCTCCTGCAGCGTCGGCAGGCCGCGTTGATTCAGGGCATCAACAAGGAGCTTTCGGAGGCAAACGACTTCCTGGCCGCCATTTCATTGAAGATCGCCAAATACCTTTCGCCTCAAATCTACAAAAGCATCTTCAGCGGCCAGAAGGACGTCACCATCGCGACCGAGCGCAAGAAGCTCACGATCTTTTTCTCCGACGTCAAGGATTTCACCGCGATCGTGGAACGGCTCCAGCCCGAGGATCTGACGCTTCTCCTCAACGAGTACTTTACCGAGATGTCGACGATCGCGCTCAAACACGGCGGCACCGTCGACAAGTTCATCGGCGACGCGCTTCTTGTGTTCTTCGGAGACCCCGAGACGCAAGGCGTCGAGGAAGACGCGAGAGCCTGCTTGCGCATGGCTGTCGACATGCAGCGTCGGCTGGAGCAGTTGAACAGGGTGTGGCATGACCGCGGAGTTGAACGGCCCTTCCGAGCTCGCATGGGCATCAACACGGGCTATTGCAACGTTGGGAACTTCGGTTCCGATGATCGGATGGACTACACGATCATTGGAGCCGAGGCGAACTTGGCGGCCCGGCTGCAGTCGATTGCCGAGCCCGGCGGCATCTGCCTCAGCTATGAGACTTACGCGCTCGTGCGCGACCTTGTCCGGGCGCGTCCGTTAGCACCCATTGCCATGAAGGGGATCAGCCGGGAGGTTGTCCCCTACGAAGTCGAGGGCCTCCTGGGTGAACTCGCCCAGCGCCCTCAGGTCATCAGCGAGCATGCGACTGGTCTCGACTTGTTCCTCGATGTTGAGGCAATCGACGAGAACGGGGTGGAGCGGGCGAAGAAACGACTTTCAGAGGCGCTCCTGGCCTTAACCATCCGAAGCAAGCCCGCCGCACTTTAGGTTCTTGAACGTGATCAATCTGGACCGTGGCCAGCCAAGTAAAGTCCGGTTCAACACCGTTCAGGCGCGCCGGGTCCCGGCCAGGAGTTCGCGCATCATCCTCGTTGGTCATCAGCGCCGTCAGGGCCGAGGCGTCGGTGAACATCAGTCATTCTCGTACAGGCTGTCGCGAAACGCCTTGTCGGCGGGCCTGCCGCGATCAGGCTTGCCCCGGGCTCGCAGATCACGGCAGAACCTGACGCCGATCTCTACCAGGGACCGTCTAGCCTGTTCGCGCTCAAGCTCATGCTTGAGCGCGGCATGGACGGCCTCTGTCAGACCAGTCCTCTTAACTGCGGCGAGCCGGCGGGCCAGTGCGTCGGTCTCGGGATTTTTGATGTGGAACGCCATCACTCGCGCGTATAGCCGTTCAAGTCTATCGGTATACAGCAATTTGGATACACCCGTGTGAAGGCCCCGCAGCATCGACCGCACACGAAGCGAATCGGCCACGCCGACCCAACTGTCGGCTGGATGGGATCGTACCGCTGTTTTTACAGATCTCGAGCAGTATCTGAGGTCGCTTGCATAAGTCACGTGCAACACCCGCACTTTCGTACGGGTCTGGAACGGCGCAATCACCGTCTAGCCAAATCCAGCAGCCTTGCCGCTGGCGATAAAATGCGGGTTGGCGAAATCCTCGTCGTCACTCTGGTTGCGCTTGCCGTAGGCGAGCGGCTCACCATCCAGCGTGCGCGTCATGCCGCCGGCGGCGCGTAGCACCGCGTCACCCGCGGCCGTATCCCACTCCATGGTGCGGCCGAAGCGTGGATAGACGTCCGCCTCGGCGCCGGCGACAAGGCAGAATTTCAGCGACGAGCCGACCGAGACGATCTCGGCGGCGCCAAGCGCGCGGATATAGGCGTCGGTTTCCGGCGTGTTGTGGGAGCGGCTGGCAACGACGGTCAGCGGCACCATACCGGCCCTTGCCGAAATCGGCTGGCGATCGACGATCTCGTAGTCGTCATTGATCTCGATCGTTTCCGCTTTGCCCGGCCGGCCGGAAAAGAAGCGGCCGGTGCAAGGCGCGAAGACAACGCCGATCTCCGGCACGCCATGGCGAACCAGCGCGATGTTGACAGTGAAATCGGTCCGCCGGTTGACGAACTCCTTGGTGCCGTCGAGAGGATCGATCAGGAAGAAGGCGTCGCCGAGATCTGGCGCCATGATGCCGGCCGAAGCTTCTTCCTCGGCCACGCACGGAATCTCGGGAAATGCGGCGCGTAGCCCGGCAAGGATGATCTTCTCGCTCTCGCGATCCGCCTCCGTCACTGGCGAACTGTCCGACTTGCTGTCGACCGCACAGCCGGCACGAAAGACGCGCATCACCTCGCGCCCCGCCGCCAAGGCAAGGTGCTCGAAGACGGCGAGCATCGCTTCGTCGTCAGATACCGCCGCCGCTGTCATATTGGTCTTCGGCAATGTCCCGCTCGTTCAGCCAGTGTTCCAGGGCGTCCACCATCTCCTCGGCCGATCTGCCGAGGGTCTTGAGATGGATTTCAGGTTTTTCCGGCACCTCATAGGGTGAATCAACGCCGGTGAAGTTTTTGATCTCGCCGTTCAACGCCCGCGCATAGAGACCCTTCGGGTCGCGCCTGGCGCATTCCTCGAAGGGAGTATCGACAAACACCTCGACGAATTCGCCGTCGGCCATCAGTTCGCGCGCCATGCGCCGCTCGGCGCTGAATGGCGAAATGAACGACACGATGACGATCAGCCCGGCGTCGGCCATCAGGCGTGCCACTTCGGCGACGCGGCGAATGTTTTCGACACGATCGGCATCGGTGAAACCGAGATCGCGGTTGAGGCCGTGACGGACGTTGTCGCCATCCAGAATGTAGGTATGGCGCCCGGTGGCGAACAGCTTCTTTTCGAACAGATTGGCGATGGTCGACTTGCCCGAGCCCGAAAGCCCGGTGAACCAGAACACGGCCGGCCGCTGGTTCTTCATATCGGCGCGGGCGCGCTTGCCGACATCGAGCGACTGCCAGTGGATGTTTTCGGCGCGGCGCAGCGAATGCAGGATCATGCCGGCGCCGACCGTGGCGTTGGTGATGCGGTCGATGAGGATGAAGGCGCCGGTGGTACGGTTCTCGGCAAACGGATCGAAGGCGATCGGCGACCGCGTCGAAATGTTGCAGATGCCGACTTCGTTCATTTCAAGCGACTTGGCTGCCTCATGGGCAAAGTCGTTGACGTTGACCCGGTATTTCAGGTCGGTGACGGTGGCGCTGGTCTGGTCGGTCTCGGTGCGCAGGATGTAGGAGCGGCCGGGCAGCAGAGCGTGTTCGTCGAACCAGACGATGTTGGCGGCGAACTGGTCGGCGACCTGCGGCCGCGTTGCCGGCGACACCAGTATATTGCCGCGCGAGACTTCCACCTCGTCGTCGAGGACAAGGGTGATGGCCTGGCCGGCGATAGCCTGCTGAAGATCTCCGCCATGCGAGACGATGCGCCTGACACGGGAGGACTTGCCGGATTTCGCGACGACCACCTCGTCGCCCGGCGCAACCGATCCGGACGCTATGGTGCCGGCGAAGCCGCGGAAATCGAGATTGGGACGGTTCACATATTGGACAGGAAACCGGAACGGCAATTCGACCGCGGCCTCGTCAACCGACACGGTTTCGAGATGTTCGATCAGCGTCGGGCCGGAATACCAGTCCGTCCTATCGGAACGGCCGGTAACGTTGTCGCCGTAGCGGGCCGACATCGGAATGGGCACGATCGTCTGGAAGCCGAGCTCACGCGAGAATTGCCCGTAATCCGCGATGATCTGTTTAAACACCGCCTCGTCGAAGCCGACAAGATCGATCTTGTTGACTGCGAGCACGATGTGGCGGATGCCCAGAAGCGAGGCGATGATCGAATGCCGCCTTGTCTGGCGCAGTACGCCCTGGCGAGCATCGATCAGCACGATGGCGAGATCGGCGGTCGATGCACCCGTCGCCATGTTACGCGTGTACTGTTCGTGGCCGGGCGTGTCGGCGACGATGAACTTGCGCTTTGGCGTGGCGAAGAAGCGATAGGCGACGTCGATGGTAATGCCTTGCTCGCGCTCGGCCTCGAGGCCGTCGACCAGCAGCGCGAAATCGACATCATCGCCGGTGGTCCCGTGCTTGCGCGAATCGCGCTCGAGCGTGGCCAGCTGGTCCTCGAAAATCTGCTTGGTGTCGGAAAGCAGGCGCCCGATCAGCGTCGACTTGCCGTCGTCGACCGAGCCGCAGGTCAGGAAGCGCAGCAGCGACTTTCGTTCTTGCGCCGCCAGATAGTCGCGGACGCCGTCGGTCGGGGCGAGGCTCTTGGCCATGATGTGGCGCATACTCAGAAATACCCCTCGCGCTTCTTCTTTTCCATCGAGCCGGCTTCATCACGGTCGATCAGGCGACCTTGCCGCTCGGAAGTGCGCGCCGTGAGCATTTCGCCGACTATGGCCTCCAGAGTGTCGGCCTCCGAGTCGATCGCGCCGGTCAGCGGATAGCAGCCGAGCGTGCGGAACCGCACCATCCGGTTCTCCACTGCTTCGCCGGGCCGCAGCTGCATGCGCTCATCATCCCTCAGGATAAGCATGCCATCGCGCTCGACGACCGGCCGCTCCTTGGCCAGGTACAGCGGCACGATCGGGATGTCTTCCTGGAGAATGTACTGCCAGATGTCGAGCTCGGTCCAATTCGACAACGGGAACACCCTGATCGATTCACCGGCAGCGACGCGAGTGTTGAAAATCTTCCACATCTCCGGCCGCTGGTTCTTCGGATCCCAGACATGCTGGGCGTTGCGGAACGAGAAGATCCGCTCCTTGGCGCGCGACTTCTCCTCGTCGCGCCGCGCGCCGCCGAAGGCTGCGTCAAACCCGTATTTGTCGAGTGCCTGCCGCAGCGCCACCGTTTTCATCACATGCGTGTGGGTGTTGGAGCCGTGGTCGAAAGGGTTGATGTTGTCGCGCACACCGTCTTCATTGACATGGACCAGGAGGTCGAAGCCGAGCTTTTGCTGCATCTGGTCGCGAAAGGCGATCATCTCGCGGAATTTCCACGTCGTGTCGACGTGGAGAAACGGAAAGGGCGGCTTGGCCGGATAGAATGCCTTCATCGCCAGGTGCATGAGCACGGACGAATCCTTGCCGACCGAATAGAGCATGACCGGCTTGGCAAAGGCTGCGGCCACCTCGCGAAAGATATGGATGGATTCAGCCTCAAGCCGCTGAAGGTGCGTAAGTGCGATGTTCATGGACTGTAAGCGTTCTTTCGTACCGATCCACGGAAGGGCCTGTATCATCAACGGGGCGCGATCTTCAGCCACCTGGTTCAAGCTGCACTTCTGGACAATCTATTTCTCGTGCGGGCGTTCTAGCAGATCGTTCCTGCGCAGAACAATGCAAGACAAGCCTGCGGCCGAATGGTTCGGGAATGAATTTTCCGTATGGCCAGCAAAATCGGGAAATTTCTGCTCAGCGAGCGAGTGCGCTTGGTAGGGGCAGGAAAACGTTGCCTGAGCCTCGGAACCCGAGAGTCGAGAGCCGGCTCGCCTCACATCGGTCCGCCATGTTCTGGCGATGCCAGCCGTGGCGACGAGATCGCTAGGACGAAGGTCCGATGGGAACAAACAGCTTGTCACCGTTGTGATCGATCTCGATCATCTCGCTCTTGCGGCTCAAGCGTTCGGCAAATCCTTTGTGGAAGATGATGGCGTTCATATAGGCAAAGGTCATCGCCAGCGCCCCGGTTCGCAGCGGATAATCGACCAGCGAATGAATGAGAAGAAAAGACACCGAGAGGAATGCCGCCTTCTGAAGTGGGTCGCGGCGAACCCTGGCAAGTGCAGCGAAAAGCAGTACGAAATAGCCTACCATAAGCAGGATAGCAGGAATTCCCCCTTCGAAGGCAATTTCAAGGTATTCATTGTGAGCATGATTCACATACTCCCTGAAAATCATGCCTGCTCTTTCGTATATCTGATAGGCCTTCTGGAAATTCCCGAATCCAATACCTATCGCCCAATTGTCTTTGATGCCCTCGATTGTGGTTCGCGCAAATTCTCCTCGCCCGAACGCCGGATCAAGCGCCTGTGCATCCAATTTGGTCCAGGCGCTTATCGTGTAGATCGAAAGTGCGATAAAGATCAGGAGAACGCCGAACCCACTCGCCCTCGAACGAGCTGAGAGAAAGACTACAGACAATACGGTGATCGCCAACCCGATCAGAACGCCGGCGCGAGAACCGGCGGCCAAAAGAAGCAGCAAAAGCGCGATCAAGCCGAAGGATCCGGACAAGAGATGCCCGCGGAACAGACCGTAATAGACGACGAAGGGAATAGACACAAAAAGCAACGCCGAAAAATGATTTACGTTGGCAAAAAGGCCGGCATTGATCGTAAAAGGCAACAGCCCGACAATGGCGACGTCGTCGGAGAGCGAATATTGAATCGCTCCCGCCAAACCATTGCAGATAACACCCATGAAGAAAAACGGAAGGAGCGCACTGACCTGCTCGGCACGCAAACGCAACACGGCCAAAAAAAACGCTGCAGCGGCCAGAAGATAAAGCAGGCATTCGACCGTGCGGCCGACCCCGACGCTGATGAAGCGAAATCGGCTTTCTCCAACCCAGGGATCTCCGAGCAGCAGCTCTGGCCGCAACCCATTGAATATGGCTGCCGGCAATGGGACGATTTGCAAAACGATCAGCGCCACAGCGAAGACCAGCAGCCACAGAACGCGCCGCGGGATTCTCTGGCCGGCGTTTTGCGAGAAGATGGCTGCCGCCGAGACAATTGCCGCGACCTCGATCAGAGTGTCCGTGTAAAGGCCGCTCGCAGTACCACCACCGATCAGCAGCGATACAAACAAGACCGTGCCGAGGAGATATTTATCCCATTCCGACGGCCGGTCGTTCAAGATGGAAGTCTCTCAACGCTCAATTTGTGCATTACCAAGGTGCCGACATATCGAAAGCGCCAGCTCTCGGCAATGGCGGCGGTCTGAAGCGTCAACAATTGTATAGGGCAGGCAGCCGGTCCTACTGAAAACTCCTGGCTGAGAGTCTGACGATTGTAAGTGCCTTCCGGAATGTTGAATCGCGCAATTTCTCCCGCAGGGTCAACACATCTGATGGACCAGAACAATCCCTTGGGTAGCTTCAGGTTCCGTGCCGAGGCAATCAGCGAAATCTTGTATGAGCCTGAAGGCAGCGAAACTAACTGCTGAAGAGCTGTGTTCTTAACGGGGGTATTCAAGAACCGGACCGTCGCCCCACCCTCACCCTCTACTGCATCCTGAGATGTTACAAACGTGACTTCTAAGCCGGATTGCCCGGGGATCTGCCAATCGAAAGGTTTGCCGCGGGAGACTGGCTCGAACGTGCTGTTGAAAACGTATCCGCCTAACTTCCGCTCTTGCTCAGACAGGGTGAAAAGAAACAGCCGATAGGCCGGTCCATATTGCTTCTGACGAAAGTAGCCGCTGATCACGGCACTCAGTTCGCTCGAATTCGGCGGTGCGCTTGATCCGGCCGAGTCGAGCAGCAGCCGATTTGCGAAATCAATCCCCCGGGGAGTTTTGCTAAGAGCGTAGATCAGGGTGGCTCTCCAGGGCGCCTCCGCTCTGATTGCCGCCAACACAGCCTGGTACCCTTCGGAATTTGAGAGAATTGTCGGCAGGCCGTCGGCGACTGCCGGAAATTGGTCTGGCCATCGCCGCAGCAATATGTCGATCTCGCCAACGGCCTTGGGCAAATCACCTGCTTCGATGTTGCGGCCAATTGACCTCTGTAGCGCATGGATCTCTGTCTTGGACAATTTTCGGGCTTGATCGAAGAGCTGGTAGGCCTCGTCTTTTTCGCCTTGCCGGTATTTGATCTCACCAATCAGGCTATAGAGGCGTGCATCGGCCAAATCGAAGGTGAGCGCGCGCTTAGCCTTGGCAAGCAAGGCATCAAGATCGATAGCATTATTCGTATCGTTCAGGTCACCGCTGATTTCAGCTGTCAATGCATCGACGTTGAATGGATCCAGCGCAAGAGCGACGGTTGGCGTTTCTGTTTCAAGAAATCGACTTAGCCCGATCGAGGAAGCCACCAACACTAGAACGGATGCGACGAACCAAACGACTGAATGTCGGAGACTTTGGATAAGCGGGCCGGCCTGCTCCATCATCGACTTTGCCCTCAATCTTCGGAGTACTCGTGTCGGTACCGTAGTTGTAGTACTGATAATTCATGTATTTGTAAGCGTAGTTGTAATCGAATTTATTCACCGCAAACTTTGACATTGCGGCTCCGACCACGTTCGCGCCAGCAGCTCGCAGGCGCTTCAACGCGGTCTTGGCCGACTTGCGCGTCACCTGATTTGTAGAGATGACCATCAATGTGCCCTCAGCGAGTCGGGTGAGAATAGGAGCATCAGAAAGGCCGACAATCGGCGGCGCATCGATAATGACAAGATCGAAGCGCTTGCCGAGATTGGTTATTATCAGAGCCATCTTCGGTGACGAGAGCAGATCCGCTGGGTTTGGCGGGATCGTGCCGGAGGTCAGAACGGTGACGTTGGGATATTTCGTCGCCCTGAAAATGCTCGCCAGATCCTCCTTGCGAACGGTGTTTGTCAGCAGATTGCTCAGTCCGATCGTATTGTCGAGACCAAACAGGCGATGAAGGTTCGGCTTCCGGAGATCGCCGTCGACAATGAGAACTCTTGCGCCAAGTGCTGCAAAATCCTGCCCGAGTTTGAACGACGTGGTCGACTTGCCTTCCGCAGGCTCCGAACTCGTGACGACCAGCGATCGTGGCGCGCCTTCCGCACCGGAAAACTGTAGCGAAGTTCGAAGCGAACGATAGGCTTCCGACAGGCCGGACTTCTGATCGGCAATACTGGCCATGAGTTCCCGGTCATCGACGAGCGGCAAGATGCCGAGCATTGCCAAGCCGAGCTCCTTTTCAACCTGTTCGGGATTGGTGAAGGTGTTGTTCATCAGTTCAATGATGTAAATGATCGAGGCGCAAAGGGTCAGAAAAAGAGCCAATGCAACCGCAAGATTAATGCTCAGGCGGGGAGAATAAGGCACTGGCGGCTGCGTAGCGAAATCTACGATGCCGGCGCTTTGGGTCTTGAGTTCCGAGCTTACACCAACCTCGTTCAGCTTGGCGATAAGGCTGTCATACTGGGATCGATTTGAATCAACCTCGCGCTTGAGAATTGTGTATTTGATGTTCTTGTCGTTGAAGATGACCTGCTGCTTTTCCATTTCAGCAAGTTTGGCCTTGAGATCGGCCTCCTTGTTCTGTGCCTCCTGGTATTTCAGTCGCAGAGAATCCGTTATCGCAAGGACGCCATTATTATAGACCCGCTGCAGCTCCTTGATCTGCGATTGAAGCTGCTGCATTTCGGGAAAACCCGGCTTGAGAATGCCCAGTTTCTGCTGGTACTGGCTCGTCAAATCCGCCAACTTTTCGCTGAGTTTCTGCAGACCTTCGCTTTCCAGGACCGGGGCTAGACTCGAACCGCGGCCCTTATCTATCTGATCCACTACCCGTCCAGCATCGAGACGATCCTGAATCGCCGTCGCAAGCGCTGTGTTCAGAGCCTCGATGTTCGATCCTATCAGCGACTTGTCGTCGCCGGTTATTGTGATGCCGGCATCCTTTGCGTAAGCGACCAGTTCCTCTTCAGATTTCTGGAGCTTTTGCTTCACCTGCAAAACCTGTTCCTGGATGAATTGCCTTGCCAGGTCCGAGGTCTCGCTGGTTTGGTCGAGGCGCTGATCGATAAAGCTCTGCGCTACCTGGTTGGCTACGTCGCTTGCGTATTTCGGATTCTGATCGGCAAACGTAATTGATAGTAGGCTTGTGTTGGCGACCAGATTGACTGTGAGATCGTTTAGGATCCGCCCGATCGCAATCGCCTCGCGTTCTTCTGGGGTCTTCCCTTGAACGGTTGGAGATTTGGAAATTCCGAACGCGCGATAAAAAATATTGCTGAGGGAGAAGTTCGGTGTAGGAAACAAAAAATCCGGCTTCTCGCTGAGGCCTAGTTGGAACACCACGCGCTGGGCCAATGCGCGACTTTTGAGTTTTTCGCGAGCGGTAAGGAAGGCCCGCACGTCGGCGTTCTCAGAAACCACCTCGATGTCTTGGAAGACCTTGGCCGAAGGAACTAGCACTTCCAACTGCGTTGTAGCCTGATACCTCGGAGTCTGCATCATCGTAACGATGACCCCGGCGACAAGGCCAGCTGCCGCCATAATGATGATCAGCCACCGGTATTGGACAACGTAAAAGAGCAGCTTTAGCGGATTGAAGCCTTCATCCTGCTCCGAATAGTCGCGGCCGTAAGGGCTATAATTTTGCGCACCGTCGTAATACAGGTCGGCGGACAGGGCCTGGCCGTGTCCCGGACCCGCTATTTGATGCTGCCTGTTGCGATCGAGCATGGTCGGAGATTATCCTAAATTCGTCTACATTCTGACCGGCCATGAATCACAGGCCGGGGACCACAGCAAGCCGAGCTGCACTTGACGCGACACCGAGGGCGTCCTTGAGATTATTCATCGCAATTTTCGATTTCGAGGCGAAGACCACAATCTTGTCGCCGCCATAGATGCGCGGATTGCGGCTTTTGCCACCACGAATCTCCTCGACGTTGTAATTAGCAACCAATGTATTTGGGCCGATATTGCGATAGACAAAAACCTTTTTTGCATCCCCAACGGTATTGAACCCTCCAGCAAGGGCAATCGCATCGATGAGAGAAGAATTGCTCGACACGGGATAAATACCGGCCTTGTTGACTTCGCCGTCGACGGTAATGCGCTGTCCGATCGATTCCTTGACGAAAATCGTGACGTCGGGAGACTGCAGGTATTTGGCGCCGTAGGCGGTCTCGATCTCCTGCTCCAACTGACGGACGGTCTTCCCTGCCGCGGTAATCGTGCCTATAAGCGGGAGCGAAATCTGGCCCCCAGAGTCGACTTGAACCGTTCTGTTTAAGTTATCGACCTGAAACACATTTACCTCGAGCACATCGTTCGGAGACAGAGGCTGCTCGCTGCCGTTCTGTGTATTTTGCGGCGCAGGCAGTTCCTTCACCACCTGTAGAGCGCCGCCGCCCGAGAGTGGCGCGGATGATGATGTCAATTGTAGCGCATCGACCGCACCAGAAGAGGATGGGGTCGTCGACGAGGTGCTCGTGCATGCGGAGATTGCCAGTGATGCAAGCAAGGCAGACATTATGGCCATATGGCTTCTTGCGAAACGGAAAGAGCCCATCACACAGTCCCGCCCTTGAACAAGCGGCCCAATCCAAAACGGCCGGCGTTGCCTGCGTTAGGTTTTTTTGGACGTGCTTTTCCGACAGGCTCGATGGGCCGGTTCGCCAATATTTCGCTTGGACGTTTCAGCACCATGTTACGGGCCTCGGCTTCTCCACATCGCTTGGCGGCAGCGGCAACCGCCTGTGAAAGGCCAGGACGCCGGCGTGTAGCGCTATGCGTATCCGATGCGATGATGTCCACCCTGCCCTCGTCAATCAGCTTTTCCGAATAATAAAGCGCCGTGCGTCCAAAAGCACCAACAATCGAGTCTGCGGTAACCTGGATAAGACAACCCACTGCATTCAACCTCTCGATAACGTCGTAATTCGTTTTGATCCAGGTCAAACGCTCAGGATGAGTAAGAATCGGGATGAAACCGGCGTTTATTAGGCGTAGAGCAAGATCCTCCATTCGGGGAGGTAGAACATGATGCGGCGGTTCGAACAGAAAATAGCGGGACCTGTTTAAGGTCGGCACAGTGCCGCCCGCCAATTGGTCCGGAAGATCCGGCGTTATGTGAACATCGGCGCCGACGTAGAGAGCAAGCGGTATGGCGGCGCTGCGCAGCGCCTGGTGCAACTCCTGAACCGCCCGGACGATGTTGGATGTTCCGTTTTCGTATATGCCCGGCGTCACGTGCGGCGTGCACGCCATGTGGGTCGTTCCGTCGGCCACCGCCAGTCGAGCCATTTCCAGCGATTCGGCAAGACTGGGCGAGCCGTCGTCAAGGCCGGGTAGGATATGGGAATGCAGATCGATCATGGGCGTTTGTGACTGCAACGACGCAACGTAGGGACGTCACCCGCAAAAAATATTAATGCGTCACCCGCAGCACAGCGAATGACGCATTTGTCAAGTTCAAGCGATACGATGGATGCCAGGCCCCGGCTATTGGCGGACAGAGTTGTCGTCATCATGCAGGCCGATGATCAGCACCGCATCGGCGGCAATAGCTGCGCCTGATGTATCGAGCGCTACACACATGCCGCCCTCCACAGAATTGACTTTGATCTTCGCCTTTGCCGGGCCCCGCATCCGAAACTTGCACCAACACGCAGCAGCGAAGCAAAAGATTGCAATTCGGCCATGGTGCCTAGCTAGACCGGTACTTCGCCCTTCATCTCGGCATGTTCGCTAGCCTCAGACATCCGCATGTCGCCTTGGCTTAAGCGATTCGACTAATATACCGACTGCAACAGCATACAGAATAACGCCGCTCTGTCGCCAACAGACGAGCAGCAGAACCACCATGCGCCTCTGCTGCCGTCGCCCTATTTACGATCAACTTAGTCGCTAACAGCGTGGCCGTGATCTTTGTCCGCGGTCGCGGCCAGAATACCGGCTCCAAGCGCCATGCCGCCGAAGATGAAGAGCGGAGTATTGTTATTGGAGGTACCCGTGGAATTGCCCGTTTGGGCAGTATGCTCAGAACCGAGGACATTGAGGCAAATCTTGTTCTCAACACGGGAGATATCGAGAGTCGAGTTAGCCGGGACGCTGACATTGCAGCCACCCACATGAACCGAAGCCGATCCCTTACCGCCAACCACGATGCGGCTCCCGAAATCCAGGGCGCCCCCTGCTTGTGCCGGGCCATAGCCAGCCACCTGCGAGACCATCACATCGCCATTGACGCTGCCGAGCGATCCAATCGGATTTACGCCGTTATAGGCGGTTGCACAGGTGCACGACCCATCCTGCGCGAAAGACGACACCGGGGCGAAGCCGGCCAACACAACAACTCCGGCCAACGCACTTTTCAACACTAGGTTCATCCGCATCAATCCTTCTGTCCCACGTTACCTGAGGCCCACCCAACCGCTAAGGTACTCAAAAGCGCGTAACAGCTTTCTGCGTCAATTCCAACCCATTTCGCATATGCGAGATAATTTTTGGTTTCGGTGTGGTTGATTGAACACACCATTAGAATATCGAAATGTATCATCTTTACTGTCGGCCGCAATAGAGCGCGTTTGCCAGCGAGCCAATCCGGCGTTCCTTGGGGCGCTGGCGTCACCTTCGTTTCGACGGTTACGCCACGGGTCCGCAGGAGCTACGAGCCCGGCGCGCAAGGTTTATAGGTCGAGCCCGCCTGCGCCGGCTGCCCGCATAGAATGCCTGCCTCGACGAGCTTCGCAGCCACATCCGTGCCGTCTGAGGTGAGGCATTGCACAACGAGGGCGTCACCAAACTTTGACGAGACATTGCCGTCGCATGGAGTCCCCATGCCGACCGGCTTGCAAGTCAACGTAAGCCCTTGATAATCCCGACGCAATACCTCGAACACCAGCGTCCGCACAGAATGCGGCTGGGTGAACGCGACGCCGCACAAAACAATCCTAAGCCCGGCGACACGCAAATCGTCAATCGATTGGACAGCAAACCTGCCCTCAAACGGCTCAAGCGCTGCGGCGGGTTTGGGCATCCGCGCGCCCAGATCTATCCCTCTTTCAACGACAATGACGAGAAAGCCAACCGCGAACGTAAGAGCGACAAGTGTAAGGAGGCCTACCGCCTTGATGGACAAAAGCGCACCTGTGAATGTTTTCAGCTTTTATCGCGGATTACAGTCAAATCGTATCCACGCGTGCCGTCGCGCATCGAAGCCTCGACCCAGATAACCAGGCGCGCAACGAGACCCGGTGTCGTTCTGAGTTTGCAGTTGGCCGCCATTCTAAGCACGCTGCCGTTTATCGATGTGCTGGCTGCGCATCTGCACGCAACGCTATGCAAGTCCCATTCTCCGCTCCAGCACTTCCAATTCAACAAGATCAACGATGTCACTAGCGCGTTGCACGGTAATCACAGCGTCGGCTGTAAGATAAAACTGATCGTGTTCGGTGCCAGCGTTTCCACCCTCAGCTGCAACTTGAGTAAAAAAATGAGGTGCTGCATTAGTAATCACCGCAGTTATCGCCCCAATACTGCCAAGCGAAACGGCAGATCCTATCATTAAAGAGCTTGGATGGCCGTGGAAAGCCATAATAGAGTAACGAGCGATGACAAGACCCCGACTGCGCGAAAACGCTCTTATGATTATTTCTAGCTCACGATAACCAGATCCAAGCTCTTGAAAACCGTAGTTGTGCTTCAGTTTGAACGGTATTGTGAGCACGGTGGCGCCAACTCGCAAAGGGGAATTGCGCAGTACGGTCTTGTAATGCAAGACAGGTGACCAGCCGAGATAAGGGACTTGTTTGACGTAGGCCGCTTTCATCGTGATACCCGGTGCCACCTTGCCGCCGGAAAGGTGTTTGGGATAGGTGATTGTGTTCGTGTCATACAACTCGAACGTGTCGGCAGAGGCGTTCGCCACGATAAATAGGCGTTTATTTATCTGGGCCATGCCGACGACTCCGTCGACGCGAACTACATCGCCATTTGAACGGCCATGCGCCGGGGCGACAACTCGAGCGGGATTGGAATTTGTAACATCCTTGATGCTGGCAACCTTACCCCGAGCACCCCATTCGTCGACAACGGACAGGACGACCGGCTCTGCACGCGGCGCCGTGCGCTGAATGGTTCGGCGGATATTCACTACATTTGTCGTTGTCCTGTCATCGACTTCAACGAACCCGACATCGTTTGTGATATCGATGTCGATAGAATTGACGTGGCAACGGCGAACGTAGACGCCATTGACTTCCCGTGCCCCAAGGCCTCCACGCGGACCGACTACGTCCTCATAGACACGATCATATTTTTTTCCAAGATACCGATAGGCTGGAAGGCTGATAACGCCACCTGCGCCGCTCACAGGTGTCATGGAGGTATCCACGGACCTGACTCGCTTTGCGTGGCCACCATAGCACCGCAGGCCAACCAGAGACGCTTTCTGATTAGGAGCGAGAACGTCCACTACGTCTTCAAATTTCGTTTCAAAAGAAGGATGGCACTCGACGATAGCAGTATTATTTAAGCCCGTTATACGCTTGATTATTGTGTTGAAAGCCCATTTATTCGCATCTATCGGATGCTGCACGCCTTCTGCGTATATATCATTAAATGCCGAGTTCCTTGATGCGTTGGATACGTTGATTGTATAGCGGCTATTAGTCAGAGCCAAGCGTTCGCCTCGTACTCCCTCGCAAACGCGAAGAAGGAGGCAATCTATTTCGGCGCGGGCTTCAGTTCCCTCCAGAGTCGCATCACAGATGTACGGCGCTTTCAGGCCCGTGAACTCGACACGTTTCCCATGCGCACATTTCCAGCTTATTCCGCGCAGGCGAAGCATGCCAGATCGATAAACGGAAATGTAGGTTTCAAGGGGAGAGAAATCGAAGTTTGCAGGCTCGACAAGCGTGATTTCGTTGGCGTTTATCGATGCGATCACGCCCACCATTTGCTTGTCGTAGCCGTAGGAAGTCTCGACTTGCGTGTCAGTGTCGAGAAAAAGAATGTCCCCGGCATGCGCCAAACTGGCGTCACTAACATTAATGACCATGTCGCCCCAAGCAACGGGGGCCGTAAGGGTAAGATTCGTTGCAATAACTTCCCCGGAGAAATCGATACACGCTGGATCGCCCGCGTTGATAATCAGTCGGGACTTTCCTCGGGCCCAAATGTCGAGAGTAGTGTTTGCAGGAATGGTGATGGTGGGGAGAGCCGTGTCTAGGGCGATATCGCCAACTGGGAGTTCAAGCGGCTGGTTTAGAAACTGCGCGGTCGCTATGGCGTTCATTAGCCCTGTCGCAGCGTCGGTTCGCCCACCTGCCACCACGCCGAACATTGCAGCGTTGAATGGCGGAACTAGCTCCCACCAATCACCATCGCCGGTTTGAAATTTGCCACTGTGTGCCGGCCGTGAATCAACCCTCCTATAAAGAGCATCGCCACCATCTCCAGCCTCATTGTAGCCGTTTACCCGGAGTGCAGTTGTTCCTGCCGGAACCGAGACGAAGGGCATGCCCACCACTGTCGCGTAGACGGGCGTATTGCCTCGGCTGACCTCATTGGCGCTATGTCGCGCTGCCGAACTGCCGCATGGATCCGTCTCCTCGGCAGTTGCATTAGCCACTACCGTGGCTCGAGACCCCGTAGCAAAGGCCGCAATGGGTGCGACCTTCAAGAATGAACGGCGATTTGTCGTTGGGGTTTTCAACGGGAAGTTTCTCAAATCGACGGGAAATCGATACGATGCTATGCTAGGGCTGGCGAAACAAAGGTCCGTGACCCAGCCTGGGGGAGCTTCCGGCCCCCGGTTCGACCTTAGCTACGGTTTTTTTGCGATCGCTATCATGCTTTTCGCAATCGCGGGAACGCGGCCTACTCGCTCGAAACGTGAAACTTCCAGCCCCGCCTCTTTGAGCAGCATTCCGAGCGTCCGTATAGACCAGAACTTGATGTGACCACCATCCCACAGCGCCCAGAAATGCGCATCCATTCGACCTGTCACCGCGAGTGCCAAATTCTTGAGATAACCATGATATGGTGTTGAAATGACGGCTGTTCCACCCGGATTAAGAAGCTCGTAAACGTTCCTGGCAAAGGCCCTTGGGTCATAGAGATGTTCCACAACTTCAAGGCTGAGGACCATGTCAAATGTGCCATAGCGAGCACGGAGATCATCGTAAGCTGAACCGCTTTCAATCCTGAGATCGGGATAGACCTTATTAGCTATAGCAACTGCAGATGTTGATGGATCGATCCCAGTAACAACACACCTATCGCTAAGGTGTTTTGCAACGCTGCCATTGCCGCATCCCAAATCGAAGATAGTCGCTGGAGAAAACTCCCTCACAATCCTGTCGACGGCAGGCAGCAAAATATTGTGAGAATCGTTCGTTTCCGGAGAATCGTAGAGATATTCCAGATTCTTTTCCTGACTCATTTGAATCTCCAAGTTAAAAACATCGATTTCTATACTATAGCCGATAAGCGCATCGGAATTGCTGGTCTTTCAACCTTCGTCGACGACAAATCCAGTACGGTCTTTGATAGCTTTTGCAACTGATATGCCATTTTGTTTCGCAAATTCCTCAATTTCAAACATCTTTGCATCTACCAATCCCCGATACCATAAACCTTGCAAAAAATGAAAATAGAATCCTGGCTTCCCGTCGAGGAACCCAAGGCGGATGAAATACCGGTACAAGAAGTACGTTATAGTTCGAAGCCCTGCGGGGGTGCGGAGATAAAGCTTTTCTTTTAGAAAGCGGCGCGCACGCGCCTGCGGGCTCGTACCGGAAGCGGGCAGCTTGTCTGCTTTTAAGAATGCGAAACGTGCATTCAGCAAATCTATGGCTTCCCGAGAAGCGTATTGATTATGCTTCGCCGACCACCACGTTAGAGAATTCAAGTTAATATCCGAGATTATGATGTTTGATTTTCGGACATTCCCATTCACGATTACATGTTCGTCCATCCAGCGCTGTTCGCAGCGCCCTCGGCCATTGCGCCAAAGCCGAAGCTGCCAGCTAGGCTCGATCGCTCCATATCTTATGCGACGGCCGAGGAAATAAATTCGACGCTGCACGAGGATGCCATCGCAATCGCCTCCGGCTTGCGAAACAGCTTCAAAAAGCTGGCCTGGCGTCGCCGAATCCAACACCTCGTCGGCGTCGATTCGCAGGAGCCAGCCGCCCTTCGCAACAAGGGTGGAAATTCCGAAATTCAACTGAGTCGCATAGTTTACCCAAGGGTGACGAATTACCTCGGCACCAAGCTTCTCGGCTATCTCGACCGTCCTATCATTAGATCCACTATCAATGACGGTGATGCTTTCAACTTGACCTTTGCAGCTCTCGATGCAGCGGGCTATGTGAACCGACTCGTTCAAAGTAAGAATAACGACGTGAATCCCCATAGCTGCCTTGCTTTCATTGCTCATGTCCGCTTTGACCATTTATAATTTAGCTAACGAAACTAAAACAGGTTATCGTGATGCTACTTGATGGGCTGGATTGCCGACCACGACGGCTCCGTCGGAAACATCCTTGGTGACGACCGAACGTGCCCCTATGACAGCCCGACTTCCAACACGCACACCAGGGCCGATGAAAGCCTCAGCCGCCACCCAGGCACCCGCCTCAATCCGGATCGGCCCAACGAAGAGCGGAAAAGTGGGATCGCGATAGTCGTGCGTGGCCGCGCAGAGGTGGGCGCCTTGACTTATGGTAACATGGTCTTCGACCGTAATCGAACCAACCGAGTAACAAATCACTCCGGGCCCGAGGCTGCTCACGGCACCTAGCCGCAGATTCCAGGGAGCCCAAATGCGCGCCGATGGATAGGGATGAGCGCCTTTGCTTACCGTGGCGCCAAATAGTCGCAAAAGAAAACACCGCCAACCGTGAGCTGGAACAGGCGACCAGCTATACAGCGTGGCTTGCACAACTCGCCATACCAACCGCCTGGATTTGTCCTTCAGGCTTGGCGCAGGAGACGGCGCTAGCCGAGAAGGTCGTGGGATCAAATCAGCCATGGCCTATTCCGACGTTACGAAGTGCGGCTGGTCCGCTTGGTTCAAGCACCAAAGGTAAACCTGCTCCATGTTCGCGGCGATTCCGTCCCAGCTGAAATCCCTTTTCATCCATGCGCGGCCGCGCGCGCCCATAGCATTCAGAAGTGCGGAATCCATTGCCATCGCCGACGTCAGTGTCGCCACAAGGGGTTCGACCCCATGATCGATCCACCAACCACAATCATGCTTGACAAGGCCTCCCCAAGGAGCACCACGGGTCGAGACAACCGGGGTGCCATTCGCCAGGGCTTCGGCGACGACCATACCGAAATTTTCATTGAGAGTTGGAAGGACGAACAGATCGGCTTCCTTATAGGCGGCGAGCTTGGCCTTGCCGAACAGGCTGTCTTCGAAGCTAATTCGAGTGAGGCTGAGTGAGCTTGCGCGCGCTTTCAATTGGCTGCCATGATCTAACTCGGACGGACCTACGATTCTGAGTTGCCAATCCGGATGCAGGGCTTCCAGTTGCCCCCATGCATCCACTAATCGCTCCAAACCCTTCTTGGGATGAACACGCCCCAGATACAGGAGTGTACGTCGTCGGCTCAGTCTCGAAATGGCGGTGAGCTCACTTGCGGTCGGCAGATCGATTCCATTTGGAATGACGGCAACCGGCTGCCTCAGGCCAAAAGCACGGATGTCCTCGAGCTCCTGCTCGCTCGTCGCGTGGAAGCAGCTTACCTGGCGGGCGGCCCTGCCCTGCGCCATTGCCCAGAACGCGCGTTTGAGCAAAGCGGAAAAGCGCAGCGACTCGGCTCCCAACATTCCCCGCGGAGAGAGGATAAATGGCCGGCCGCGCCGGAATGCCGCCTCGGCAGGATAGATGTTGGGCATCATCCAGAGCCCATGCGTGTGAAAGATGTCTACGGAAGCTCGCCGTAGCGCGCGCCGCATCGTCTGCGAAACACCAAGCCTGACAAGGGGACCTGCCCGCTTGAGATCCCAGGCGTAACGTGTGTGGCGCACGCCGGCCCAATTCCTCGTCCCTGGAAGACCGAGCGAGACAAGGTCGACTTCGTGCCCGAGGGCGGCGACGGATTGACTGAGGCGCGGCACCGAATAGGAAGGTCCTGCGGCCTCCTCTTCGACCGAGGCGACGATCTCGACAATGCGCATCATGTTCATTCGGTCTTGGAGCCCGTCCGGGATGTTGGCGCCTGAGGATTGGCGAATGTTGGCGGTTGAGATTCGGTGGATTGATCGTTCACAGACCGCGGCTCTCAAGCCGAGCTGCGCTGCGGCTTTTGGCCGGATGATGCCAGGGCGGCATCGGCCGCTTTGCCATCGCAGATTGGCCGCGCGATACGTCCTCCCAATGCTCGATAATCTTCTCGATATAGCTGGCAGCGGCCTCCGGAGTAATCGATGGGCGAAATTCGCGGATGATGTCGGCGAGGCCGCTTCCGTTGTGAAGTCGCCGGAACAGGATATCAAGGCTGTCGGCTAGCGATGCCTCTGATCCGGCGCGAAAAACTTGTCCGGCGCTGCTGGTCTCGATCAGCTCCTTGGCGCCAACACCGTCGCTCACAACCACTGGAAGTCCCGAAAGCAGGGCCTCGTTGATACGGATCCCCCAAGGCTCTTCAAGTCCGGGCGCCACGAGCACGTTGCTCCACCGAAACAGTTCCAGCAGCCGTTCGTTGTCAACGACACCAACAAACTGGACGTGGTTCGCCAATCCGAGTTTGATACTTAGCGTTTTGAGAGCCTCACCCGCGGAGCCGAACCCCGTTATGACGCATTCGACCGGGACCGAGCGGGCTCGCAACAACGCCAGCGCCTTCAGCAGGCAATCCTGTCCCTTGAAGGGCTCAAGGTAACCCACACAAAGAATGCGCAGGGCTGGTGCGGTGTTTTCGTCTTTCCGTTCCAACGATGGGAAGTTGGGGAAATAGCCGAACGGGAAGATGCGGTCAGGCGCGAAGCCAAGACTTTCAAATGCTTGCTGCCGATCACCGGACGCCGATAGCACAAATTCCGCTTTGCGGGCTACCGAGCGCGTTCGCATTGGTGTGATTATCGGCGCAAGCAACGACTTCAGCACTCTCTTCGCTCCCACTTCGAGATTGGCCGGCGCCTCCATGATGACCCCAAATCGATGACCGCCTTGCGAGAGGAGGTGTGCCACGTGACGAATGCGTTCATTGTGATAGATGCCGTTGACGATATGAATCCCAGGACGGTCATTCAGATATTTTTTGGCCTTGACCTTCCAGTTCTCGTCGTCGAGAATCTCGAGACGCATTTCGCCATTCTCAGGGATTGACCAGCCCAGCTTCTTGCGGCGTGGCGGCAGGTCGTACAGAGACACAAACAGCACGTCCCGGCCATAGTCCTCCGTCAGGGAACGAAATACCGGGATCATGCTCTTGCACGGTATCCCCCACCACACGGTGACCGAGGGCTGTGTCATTGCGTTTCTATGGCCTCATTTACGTGGTGTCCGCGCAAGCACCAGCTATCATACAGACTTGCTAGATAGTTGGGTGAGGTCGCTCGCAGAGAGGATTGTAACGCCGTCGTGAGAATACCCGGAAACGCAAGGCTATGACGTTTGATCATTGCGCCGATGCGATCGACTTCTGTACGCCTCGCCTCCATCGCTTTTATCAAACTCGCATCCGGCGCCTCCGAAAACATCGGAGCCGAAGTCTTGGCATCCCGGTGCAAACGATAGCCCCACGTATATCTTCGCAACCGAGCGAATCTGGCTCCGCTAATTGCAAAGCGCCACCAGAGGTCGGTATCCATAAGGTAATGAAGACCAAGGTCAACTCCGCCAACCCGGCCGTAAAGATCGCGTTTGAAGAACGCTGAGGGGCCATATGGCGTCAACCGGCCCAGGCGAGTGAGCAGGGGCAGATAGCGTTCGCCCTTTCGGCAACGCAGTATCCGATCATCCTCGTCCATCCAGATGATGTTGCCGAAGACACAATCACATCGGGCGTCGCTTGCAAATGTGTTCGCAACCTCGCGCAACGCCCCGGGCAAAAGCAGATCGTCAGTATTGAGCCACGTCAGAACGTCGCCTGTTGCGCGTGTAAAGCCTTTGTGCAACGCATCACTCTGCCCCTTGTCACGCTCCGAAACGCAGTAAGCGAACTTGTCACGATATTTTTCAATCACTGTCATGGTTTTATCGGTACTACCGCCATCAATAAACAATACTTCTTTGTCTTCATAATCTTGGTCAATAATTGACCTTATCGACGCCTCCACATACTTAGACTGATTGAATGATGGCATTATTATTGAAATTTTCATACTCTCGCTGCTCATATATGTCGAGATCATTTCTATTTTATCATGAAATACTTTCTAGTACATAGATTTGCGGGCCGACTCGAAGGCCTCGACCGCAATCTTCTCAAAACACGCCGAGAACGATCTTACTCGTTGGGGTAATTCTTCCAAAGCCCTATTCATTCTTTTCTCGTCGTCCTGAAGTGAGTATTCGTCAAGAAACCGGAGCAGGCGATCTGCCAGATCCCGTGAGGATCGGGGGTCAAAAAATATTCCGTGGTCGGGCGCTTGTTCACGATGGACGGGAATATCAGATAGAAGAATGCTCTTACCCAACGATTTCGCTTCCTCAACCGTCGTGCTCCAGCCCTCGAACAAAGAGGGGTTGATGACCGCGACCGAGTGCCTCATCAGCCCAGCGAGGTCGGCATAGGGAACCAGTCCAAGGACTTTGAGGTCATTTTCGCACCCTGCATCCCGGGCACGCCGCATCAACCGAGGAAAATAGTCAGGATGACGGCTGTCGTCGGTATGACCGGTACAAACGACCGTCATCGGCCGGCCACTGGAACGTGCTAGCGCAAGCGCATCGATAACCACACTATGGTTTTTATGCGCCCAAAATTGGTTTGGCAGATGGAAGAATGGCTCCCGTATGCCGTAGCGCTCGCTGAGGCTCTCACGCGTCTCGACGTGATCGGCATTGGCAGTGACCGTCGAGGCGAACCGCAGAATTCGCGCCTTGTCGGCCGCGGAAGGACGGAAAGCGCAAAAATCCCGCTTCGCATCTTCGCTGCTCAGCACAATCCGGGTGGATGCATCGGCGGACTGGGCGTAGGCAGCATCGCGCGCACGACGCTGCTCCGCCGTAAAGAACTCCGGCAGTCGAATATGTTGGAAGTCCGGGATCCAGGTGATCGTCGGAAGATGCGCGTTGCGCCCCAAATGACCTGAATGCGACAGAACGTCGATATTGTGATTCCGGAGAAATCGTTCCATCAAGACGTCGCGCCCAAAAATGCGCGCGCTCCCCTTGCGCGCCTTGTATAACCATCGCGAAGGCTGGACCAAACGAGTTCGAATGATTTCAAGGGGTGGGTCAAACCGAATGCTCGGCGCAAACGCATCACCGCTCAAGATCACAGGTTGAATTTTGTCGGACGTGGCGATGGCGCGCAACAAATTCTGGAAGTAGTTCGTCCCACCAATCCATCCGTTCCCTGACGCGTTCAGAACAAACCCGACGCGGATCAATGCGCGCCCTCCTTGAACCAGCGGACATATGCGCGCGTTTCGTCTGACCACCGGCGCGTTGGCTTCCAGCCCCAAGCCAGGGCTTCCGTGATCTCGGCCTGGTAATGGGCGGGATCGCCGGGTCGCGCCTGGCCGGAAAAATCGAGATCAACCTGGGCCCCAAGTTCATCGGCGATCGTGTGAAGAACGGCTTTGATGGAGGTCGCCTCGCCGGTTCCGCCATTGACGACCGGGCAACGGGCCGATCCGTGATCGGCAGCCAAAATCATCAATGCGGCCGCATCTTCGATATGCAACCAGTCACGCGTCTCCTCGCCAGTTCCCCCGAAACGGGCCTCTCCCAGGGTCAACTTCGCACAGGCATCCCAGAGCAACTGCTTTCGCAGCCCGGTCCCATAGATCGAGAACAGCCGGACGATGGCACTGCGCACTCCGAAATGTCGCCCATAGGACCGGCAAAGATCTTCTGCGAGCTTTTTGTGCAGCCCATAGGGCGATACCGGATTGAGGGGAGCCTCGACACTTGTCGGCAAGACAGTGGCAACGCCGTAGACACCGGCACTGGATGGCAGGACAAGCTTCGCATCGGAATGTGACGTGCGAATATACTCAAGCACGCTGTGCGTCGTCGCCACGGTGCGCTGGTAGTCTTGATAGGGATGGCTTAGCGAAAATGCCACCGAGCCACTGCCGGCGCAGTGAAAGACGGCTTCGGGTGCGCCTCCGTAGGTCGCCAGCGCATCAATCGTCACATCCGTTGGATGCCACTGAGCAATGCCCCAGTCGCGCCACTCGTCGCGGCTCCAGGAGCCATGACCGATCGCTATCACCTCGGCTCCCTGCCGGGCAACGGCACGTGCAACATGTCGACCCACGAAACCGTATGCTCCGGTAACGAGCACCCTCGATCTCATGACATCAAACTTTCGCCGAAACGAACGAGTAAAGCCGGCCAGGTCTTTGCGAGAACCGCCCAGCCAATTTGAGCGCAAGGTCGGGAACCAGCGCGGGCGAAGGCAATCGGAGCTTCCTTGCCCCCCGCGCTTTGACCGAACTCTTTGTATCGGGAAAGAGATTGATATCGCTTTCCAGCGGGTTGATCACTTCAACAATGCGAAGCTTGGCATGCCTAATCGCCGAAAGGTATTCTTCGAGCAGGAAGGCGTTCTCACCGCCGTACAACCAATGGAGATTGTGTCCCTTTAGAAACGCGTCCATGTCGGTCTTGCTCGAAATAACGTGTTCGCGGGTCGCCAGCATCAGGCCGCCCGCTCGAAGGACGCGCCCTGCTTCGGCACACAACTCCCGCAGATCCCGCGCGTGATGTAGCACCGCCCGGCAATACACCAGGTCGAAACTTGCATCGGCGAAAGGCAGCTTTTCGCCCCACTCGGTGACGACTTCGATATTGGTCGCCGTCGCATTGCTCAGTGATTGAATCGCTCCCGCCCCCACGACGTCACTGGGGTCCGGCTCCAACGCCGTGACCTGCCAGCCGTCGCGGGCGAGAGCGTAAGAAGCGATGCCGCGTCCGGCACCAATTTCAAGCGCTTTTCCTTTGCGACCACGCAGGAGCTTCTGAACAGCTGCCCACTCTGTCCCTGAATGAAACCGGCGGGCTGACGCCTCCAACGGGTCATCATAAAAGCAGGCTCGAACGAGATCGGCGCGATCTGGCTGCGATTTCAACCACTGAACCGCTTCTTCCCAGGTTCGTGTTTCAGGAATGCTCACGAGACCCCCTGCAACACGCGTGCTGGATTGCCAGCGACGATGGTAAATGGCTCCACGTTCTTCGTAACAACACTACCTGCACCCACAATCGCCCCTTCGCCAATGGTGACGCCTTTGAGTATTATCGAATTAAAGCCAATCCAGGCGTTGTCCGAAATTCTTACTTTGCTGACTTTCACATGGGACCAATCTTTCTTATTGAAATGCCATTCCCGTACATCTTTCTCACGCTTTGTCCAGTCAGTGGAGTGAGAATTATGGTCGACAATCGTGCATCCCCACGATATCAGTACGTTATTCCCTATACTTATTTCCTCAGCGCACACCAAACGGGAATTTCCTACAAATGTATTATTTCCAACCGATATGATAGAATTTTCGCGGTCAGATATAATGGTCGCTTGGAAAATAGATCCTTCGCCGATTGTCAACGCGGCCGGCGGCCTTTGGCCAATATTTCGGTAACTGATCTTTGTGCCAGCACCTATGTTCAGCGCGCACCTCTTTTTTAGCTTCCGCTCTGCAATCTTTTCCACAATCCTTGCTATGATTCTTCGCAATCTAGGCATCTCCTATTCACCTGTCCTGAGGATTTTGGCGCGAAGAACGAGTGCCGGAATGAGGGTAAAAGAGGTGAAGCTGATCAAAGTCGCCCAGACCGAACCGGCAATGCCCACATGATCAATGAAATAGAATTTGAGCGTGATCGCCACCACTGCGGTGAAAATTGCGGCGACCAGTTGAAAGCCGATCACTCGCATGCCGTTCAAGAACATGGCCAACGCACCACCCGCCGCCTCCACCACTTTCCACAAACCGAGACCAAGCAGAAGAAGAAAGGGCGGCGATACGGCGTGCCCCACCCATAATTCGAGGATCCAGGGCGCGGCAATTACCAAAAAGGTGGAACCGAGCGCCGCAGCTCCGGCCGACAACAAGAGCGAGCGTTTCAACGTCCGAGCCACCCAGACCCGATCCCCTCGAGCGATCGCCTCGCCATAGGCCGGCCAAAGAGGCGCGACCACCATCGCCACGACCAGACCGATCAGAGCGAACAGCCTTTCAGGCACCGCATAGTCGGCTACCGAAGAAGCGCCCAGCTTATGCGCAATGATGAAATTGTCGGACATGTAGGTCGCGGCGGCGACAAGCTGCAGGACAAGGAACAGAAAGCCGGTACCGGTCAGAATTCGAATCGCTGCCCTCGAAACGCAGTGACGATCGGGCGCGATATCCCGCTCGAGGAAGCCGAAGAACACTATGTTATTTGCGACGCCCGCCAGCAACGGCGCCCCGACATAGGCCAAGACCAGAAAGGGGAGCGGCGCCTTCAAATGAATGGCCAGAAGGACGCCGAAGAGGCCCATGACACTGGCAGCACCCTGCCAGAGGCTCATCATGTACCCCTTCTGCAATCCCATCTGAGTACGTTGGACCACTCCAACCGGAATCGCCAGGGCAAAGCAGCCAATCAGCACGGCGACCGCCGGCGCGGCCTCCGCGCGTGCGAGCTCGGATTGAACGTTGAAAATCCGATACCACGTCACTAACGGATAACAGATCGCAAGAATTGCTAGCACCGCAACCGCTATCAAGGAGAGCACAAGATAGGCGCTCGAAACAAGCGTCCGTATACCAGCGCGGTCGTCCCGTCCGTGAGCTGAGGCCACTGAGGACAATAGGCCATTGCCGATACCAAGATCCGCGAAGGAGAGAAACGCAACGAGCGAACTCATCGCCATCCACATGCCATAGCGCTCTGCGCCGAGGTAGTGAAGCGTCAGCGGCACTGAAACCAATGCCGTCGATACGGACACAATCTTGGCAAAGGCCGAGGCGAGCGCGCTTTTCGCGATGCGCCGCTCGCGCAGCGAGGCATGCCCATCACTAGCAACTTCAGATTCCATGATGGTCGACAATCACCGCCCTCACCTCAGCCGGCAAACCGTGGTCAGTTGCTGTTGACCTGGCCGCAAAAATCGAAAACGCCTGAGTTTGCTATTGCCAACATTTCGGAAGCACGACGGACGGTTTGCTCGCAACATTATCCCTGTCGAGCGGATGCGGAAAACTGAGCTTCGCGTCCGCGTCGGACACGAACCGATCCTTTCGATAGAATGTGAACTCCATGACCGAAGGTATCTCAAGTTCTCCCCGTCGAACTGGCTTCGCATGATTGTTAGGATGAACATGTACGATCTCGTGAAACCGCAGGAGTTTCTGAAACGCGGCACGTATTATCCGAAATGAGAACCTTCCATACACGCGCGACAAATGATGGAACTCTATCGTCATGATGCGAAAACTTTTGAGAGTCTCGTCGCTTGCATCAAGCAACACCCGGTACTCGGCACCTTCGATATCCATTTGCAAAAGACGATCACCGCCCAGGCCAGCCGGTACAAGCCCGCACAAAGAATCGAGCCGTATATTGTCTTCGTTCTCATGGACGTCGACGAACTTTTTCAGGAAGTGGAACCGCGCATCAATGGCGGGCGGCCCCGCGACGGAGGCGTCAGCCATGAACACGTCGATTCCGCGGTCAGCCATCGCCCGATCAAAACTCACCTCTGTGGAAACACCCGGTGAAATACACGCCCTTATGCCATCGAGATCGTTCGGCAGAAGATAGCCACCGTCAGCGACCCCGCCCAGCCGAATGAGGGGCGTCTTGATGGCTTTCGGACGCACGGTCTTGATAAAGGATGCAATTTGTTGAGGATCGGCCGAAGGCTCGATCCAAACCTTATTGCCCGATAATTTCTCGGCCACATCTTTGAGGAACTCAAACATCCAACAACTCCCACGCCCCTTCTACGATGTGCTCTTTGGAACTAGATGAACTTGACCCGCTGGTCGAAATATCCCATTTCGATCTGATGCTCTTGGGCTAATACCGTGCGCCATGCCAATAATTCTGGCACCCGCAAGGCACGCTGCAGAGACAAACATCGTAACATCCAATAAGTAAACCCGAAGGATCATCATCAGTATGAGAGGGATCAACGCTAGTTGAGCCGCCCGCACGAAAATATCGCGCTTGGCATCCGGCCCGGGAGTTATTCGAAGGGGCACTGGCGTCAGCTTCGCAAAATAAATTGCCATTAATACGATCATTACAATACCGCCGTTGACAAGAAAATATGTTATTCCGGACTTTGGTGCGATAACTCGCCCTTCCATGTAATGCCGAAGCGCATCGGGAATATACGCGTCCACCGCCAAATGACCCAACCCAAAGCCACGGCCGAGCACCATTGAAGAAGGATCTTCAAGAAAACTCTTGACGATCACCCAATCCATATCTTCCACTTCTATTCTTCCAACGGTGCGCTGATACAGAAGATCTTTAACACTATTGGGCTCCTCCACCGCAATGGTGGGTACGTCAATTCCTGAGAGAAGAGAAGTAGAGGGTGTATTGGCGACGTTGGATAAGTAAACCGCCAGCACGCAGGAGAATGCGCCTAAATATATAAACAATATTGACGTTGAACCCAGAGGGCGACCCAGGGCCCTTAAAGTCAGATATACACCCAGGCCAATTGGCAATGCGATAAGTGCCGAGGTCGATTGCGTCAGAAAGACGATGCAGAGCGCGAGTGCCAGAATTGCTAGTCGAGCTCTTAGCGTTGCAAAAATCTTCAGGCCGAATGCAACGGTAATAATTCCCGCGGACGCAGCGAAAAGGCCGAGCACCTTAGGTTCACCTGCAAGTGAACCCGGGCGGAGCGCGAGTTCACCGCGGAAGCTTAACATACCCGACCTTAGCTCATCGTCCCCGGCGCTAAACAAACCGATTGGCAGGATATCGGTTCCAAGAGCACGGAAAACAGCATACTGGACGATGCCAATCACGCATAAGATCGCGACCGAGATCAAGTAGGTGCGCATCAGAGCCATGACGTCGTGCTGTACGCCGCGCGCCAGGAACAACGCAAACGGTAGCAGTGACAGCAGAAAGGTAGTTGTGGAGATAGCGACTCGAAACCAGCCGTTTCGCAGGTCGCCACCAGCAAACTCGATTCCCAAGTCCGCTATTGCCAAGGTGAAGAAGCCAGAGACAACTCCAATACAGGTAAATAAAGCTACTAGCTTGGCATACGGGATTTGTTTTAGGCTAAATCGTCCGTGCAACGAATACTTCAATGCAAGAAATAAGAACAGTGCCTTTGATATTGGTAAATTGATGCCGATATCTGGTGTTAGTGCACCCCATGGCAAAAAGAACACAGGCACTACAAGGTCCCGACCTATTGGCCTATAGAGGCAAAGGATAGCACCAAGAACAAGAACTATGAACGGAACATAATGTAATCCGGTCATTTTTGTAAGCCGCCTAGAGCCTGCAGATGCATTTTCATGTCGCAGGTCGCAACGCTTTCAACTCGATCCAAACATACCCGGTTCGGTCCTGAAAGCTCCGCCATCTTGTGCACCGGCTTGTGGGTTTGAGATACACGCTTCATCTACAAGCAACGGTTATTTTGTCGATCAGAAGCAGCGTCAAGATACTGCCCAATCTTGCGCAGCGGCTTGGCAACAAGCGCGTAGTCGAGAGGACCTGATCCGAGCCAGCGGCGGCGTGAACGAAGCGCTTCCAGATTGTGCCGGATATGCGAGGCAAGGCTTCGCGTGCTGGCGCCGCCAACCATCATGTCGACCAACACGTGCCCGGTGGCTATGGTCTGGAATCCGTGGAGTTCAACGGCCCTCAGCATCCAATCGTAGTCCGAAGCCACTTTGAGTCTGAGGTCGAATGAACCGACCGCATCCCCAACCTTCCGCTTGACATAGAATGTTGGATGGGCCGGCATCCAACCAGTGCGAAAGCCTTTTTCGGGCCGCGGCGTCGCACGCCACCGGCGCACGACCCGCTTGGCCAGATGATTTTCGACGAAATCCAAATCGCCATGCAAGATATCGGTCTGTTCAAGCCCCGCGGAAATCCGCCCCAGCACCGTACGATCATGAAAGCAATCATCTGAGTTCAGCACGCCTACCGCGTCTCCGGTATAGATGCGCAACGCCTTGTTGAGCGCATCATACATTCCGCTGTCCGGTTCACTGATCAGCCGGATCTGGTCCTGCGGGTAAGACCGGACTATTGCAAGCGTGTCGTCCGACGAATTGCCATCGACGACCACCAGTTCCTTATCGCCATGATCTTGGGCCAGGAAACTCTCGATCGTATACCTGATTGTCGCCGCAGAGTTCCAACAGACGGTCAAGACCGAGACCTTCATGTCGACCCGGCTGCCCGATGTCGCTTACTGGGCCGCAACGCGCATCCGATCTTCGTCAAGGCGCCGGTGCTCAGATTCCCGCTTTACTGTTTCGAGGTCGGACTGGACCATTTCCTGGACCATTGTCGCCAGCGAGGTCGTCGCCTTCCATCCAAGCACGCGCTCCGCTTTCGAGGCGTCGCCGATTAGAAGTTCTACTTCGGTCGGCCTGAAATAGCGCGGATCCACCTCGACTAGAACGGCGCCGGATTTTGCATCTACGCCTTTTTCGGCGATACCGGAACCAACCCACTCGATGGCGACCCCGACCTCGGCAAATGCAAGCTCGACAAAACGGCGGACCGAATTCTTTACGCCGGTTGCAAGGACGTAGTCATCTGGCACTTCATGCTGAAGGATTCTCCACATCCCTTCGACGTAATCGCGGGCATGGCCCCAATCCCGTTCAGCGGACAAATTACCGAGGTAGAGCTTGTCCTGGAGGCGGAGGCTGATCGCAGCGGCTGCACGGGTAATCTTGCGGGTGACGAACGTCTCGCCGCGCATCGGGCTCTCGTGATTGAACAGGATGCCGTTGGAAGCATGGATATCATAGGCTTCGCGGTAATTCACTGTGATCCAATACGCATAGATCTTTGCGGCCGCATATGGCGACCGGGGATAGAAAGGGGTCGTCTCGCGTTGCGGGATCTCCTGCACCTTACCGTAGAGCTCGGAAGTCGACGCCTGATAGAAACGCGTCTTTTTTGTCAGGCCAAGCAGCCGGATGGCTTCGAGGAGACGCAATGTACCGATCGCGTCGGCATTCGCCGTATATTCTGCAGTCTCGAAGCTCACCTGGACATGCGATTGCGCGGCAAGATTGTAAATTTCGTCGGGCTGCACCTCCTGGACGATGCGGATGAGGTTGGTGGCATCGGTCATGTCACCATAGTGCAGCGAGAGCCTTACGTTCTTTTCATGCGGATCCTGGTAGAGATTATCGATACGGCCCGTATTGAACGATGAGGACCGCCGCTTGATGCCGTGGACATCATAGCCCTTTGTCAAAAGAAGTTCCGCCAGATAGGCGCCATCCTGGCCGGTGATGCCGGTAATGAGCGCGGTCTTCCTAGTCATTGTGCTTCTCCGAGGTCGATACGACGGTATTTTCAACGCTGATCAGCGTAACTTTTGACATTACAAATACCTATTTCAAAAAGCCGGTCCCCCGTCCTGTGAGGCTCGTGAGTGGTGGCTTGGCTGCGGTGACTACCGATCTTTGTCGCCGTGTCAACGCGCGCCAAATCCTGTCAGCATGGTTCGGATGGTACGAAACACAATCAGCACGTCGAGCCAAGGGGAGAAATTCTTGATGTAGTAGAAGTCGTAGTGAAGTTTTTCCAAAACATCGTCGACGGCCGCAACATGGCCCTGGTTGACTTGCGCCCATCCGGTAATGCCAGGCCGCACGATGTGACGGTAGCGATAGAATGGCAGCTCCGCCTCGTACCATTTCGACAACACAAGTGCTTCCGGCCGCGGTCCGATCCAGCTCATCTCGCCGCGCAAGATGTTGAAGGCCTGCGGCAACTCGTCGATCCTGGATTTTCTCAAGAACTGCCCCAAACGGGTGATACGTGTATCGCCGGCTTTCGTGATGGCCGCCTCCTTCTCGTCGACAGCCGTGTCGCTGAGCTTCATCGTTCGAAACTTGTAGACCTCGTAGGGATGCCCTCTGTAGCCCATTCGCTTCTGTTTGAATAGCGCCGGTCCAGGCGATTCGATCTTTACCGCAATCGCCACGAACAACAGCAATGGCGAGAAAACAACCAGCACAAATAACGCAGCAGCCCAGTCTATCGCCTGCTTAATTTTCAGGTAAGCCTGGTTTGGATTCAAGGAGCCTAGAGTGTTTTCAGAAAGATGTTCGATCTCTACCCTGCCTGTGAGCGACTCGCTTATTTGTTTGACGTGATAGACCGGTGTTCCCGAAAGCGCGCGGTCGGCAATATACCGCTCCCACTCATCTGAAAGGTCAGCTCGAAGATCGGCCACCACGCCGGTCGCATGCTGGACGACCGTGTCAGCCGAAAGAATCCTGTGCCAGTTAACGCCCGGTATGCTCTCCAGCCTGTCGACGTCTCCGCCAGGAATTATCGCCAGCCGGTGTGCATCGAGCCGCCGCGTCGCCAAGCTCAAACCAAAATACCACAATGTCGATTGAATGAAGCTCGCCGCGGCCTGGAACCGGCTGTAGTCGAACCTGAAGAAGAAGATCGTCGCGAACACCAGGCCGTAAGTCAGGGCGAAGGTTGGAAGGATGTAACCAGCGGCGGCCACGCCCGGGAAATTGCCGATGCGTTTGTAAAAGAAGTAGCCGGTGGTGTGCGCAATGAACGCTGCAATTATCGTAACCTGTAAGTTTGAATACAGGATAACGTCTTGATCGACCGACATACGGATCAGCGCGGGCAGCAGAATCGCGAATGTCAATCCGCCAAGCAGCTGAAAGCGCATCCGGAGCAGGAGATGCCGTTTGTTGGGTAAATGGATGGAGGTGGCGATCAATTTGAATCCCGCGAATCAACCCGGACGTTCACCCGACAACATGCCGCTCTCGGCCGATGCTGGAATAGGCTATCCCTTCCCTGACCACGTCCTCGCCGCGATACACGTTTCGCAGGTCGACCATCACCGGCGTCGCCATGACTGCACGAAGCCGCTTCAGATCCAGTGACCGAAACGCGTTCCACTCGGTGACGATGACGATCGCGTGCGCGCCGTTGGCCACCGCGTAGGCGCTTTCCCCGAATTCAATGCCCTCGATCATCTTGCGCGCCTGCTCCATGCCGACCGGATCATAGGCCTTGATCGAAGCGCCTGCATCCTTGAGTGCCTGAATGATGGCCAATGAGGGGGCGTCGCGCATATCGTCGGTGTTCGGCTTGAACGTAAGGCCAAGGATACCGATGGTCTTGCCACGAACCGAGCCGCCGCAGGCCTCGACCACCTTGCGCGCCATCGCCCGTTTGCGCTGGTCGTTTATCGAGACCGTCGTTTCAATAAGCCGCACTGGGCTTGCCGCGTCCTGCGCGGTCTTGACCAGCGCCAGCGTATCCTTCGGGAAACAGGAGCCGCCATAGCCCGGCCCGGCATGAAGAAACTTTGCGCCGATGCGATTGTCCATGCCGATGCCGCGTGCGACGTCCTGCACATCGGCCCCCAACCGCTCGCAGAGATCGGCAATTTCGTTGATGAAGGTGATCTTCATGGCCAGAAACGCGTTGCCGGCATATTTGGTGAGCTCCGCCGTACGTCGGCTCGTATAGAATATCGGTGCGGCATTCAGCGAGAGCGGCCGGTAGATCTCGCCCATGACCGCTTTGGCACTTTCGGCATCGGTCCCGACAATAATGCGGTCGGGCCGCTTGAAGTCCTCGATCGCCGATCCTTCGCGAAGAAATTCCGGATTGGAGACCACCGCAAAATCGGCTGTGGGATTTTGCTCGCGGATGATCCGTTCCACTTCATCGCCGGTACCGACGGGAACGGTCGATTTCGTCACCACGACCGTAAACCCCTTGAGTGCGCGACCAACTTCGGCAGCCGCGTCATAGACGAAGGACAGGTCGGCATGGCCATCGCCACGCCGTGATGGCGTGCCCACGGCAATGAAGACGACATCCGATTGAGAAACGGCATCCGCGAGATTGTCGTCGAAACGCAAGCGGCCTTGCGCGGCGTTGGTGGTGACGAGGTCGTCAAGCCCTGGCTCGTAGATCGGTATCTTGCCGAGTTTGAGCATGGCAAGCTTTTCCGCATCCCGGTCGACGCAGCAGACCTGATGGCCAAAGTCGGCGAAGCAGGCGCCCGAGACGAGCCCCACATAGCCGGCACCAATCATTGTTATTCGCATACCGCGTACTCTCCACCAGCGCCGATGAAACGATCTCGCCAGACAGCGCCTTTTCCCCACCGAACGACGGCTACCGCACTCCCGGGTGAAACCCGAGAGCGCATCCTACAACAATTTACATCACGACGCCGCCTTGATGTTTGCGGCTACGCGATTGCTACGAGATCCCTGGCATCCAAGTCGACAGGGATTTCGCCATTCATGATGGCCACCAGAACCCGGGCTCGTCCAGCTGGATCGAGCCGGTCAAGGCGACCGATCGTTTCCGCGAGAGGGCCCGAAAGGATTCGGACCGAGGCACCGGCTGCGAGGCCTCCACTGAAATCAAGCAGCCCGTCCTCACCGGTCAATGCAATGAAACGCTCTACCAGACCCGAGGGGACCGGCAAAGGCCGGTCGCCTTGTGTGACGAGGGAGCGCACACCGAATGTTCCATTGACCGAGCGCCAACGTTGCAGTCCGAGGTCAAGGGCGATGAACATGTAACCCGGGAAATAGGCCGCCGACCGGGTTTCGAGCCGCCGGGCATGACGCACGGTTTTCTCGCAGCGAGGCACAAAGGGCTCGAATCCCTGGATCCGGAGATGCCGCTCTGCGACATGCTCCTTCCCGGGAAAGACGCTGGCCGCATACCAGCGGGTTGCCGGCGCGGCGGTCGGCCCACGCGACAGGGCTGTTGCCTTGCTCGTTGTTTTTTCCGCGCTACTCACGTGTCTTCCTTCGGCGGTCGGCGGCATGATCTCAGGTCAACGGTCATGATCTCAGGTCAACGGTTACGACAGTGTGTGGATACCAGCAAGCAACCAAGCCACTAAAGTCAAGGCGGTTGGGTTAAGAATTTCCTACACATTGTCCAGAAATTTAGCTGTGCCTAAATAATCACCGAGCCGCTTTCTTTTTCAGCTGGCTGAGATGCTATGTCGAGCAATTTATTTCCATACGTAGGTGCTTGGTTACGCTGGTCGTGACGAATCGCCCGTTGGTTCTGGTACTTAGTCCGTCGACTTGAAGCTAATGTGACGAATGGCGTCGCGCTAGAAGCCAGCCGCCAGCGAGAAAGATCCTGCACGGCCACACCAACTACGGCGAAAAACATTCGACAGGTTATCGCGCAGAACAGGTTGCCATCGAGTCATGGGTCCAGGCAATAGCTTGGTGACAGCGGTGAAACATGCAGATCCGTTTTTGGCTTAAGTTCCGCTCGACCGGCTTCACGAACGCTTCAACAGCGACCAGACAGCCGGCACCAGGCTCGCGGCCAGCGCAACCTTGATCAGATCACCGACGATAAAGGGCACCACCCCGAACTGCCAGGATTTTTCCGGGCCGATCAACAGCGCCAGCCAGGCAAAGCCCATTGCCATCATGACGATCTCGGCCACCAGCATGGCATTGAAGAGCTTGATAGGATGGCGATCCCAGCCACGGTCGGCAGCCCAGCCGACGATCGCCGCCATGACAACGAAGCCGGCAAGATAACCGCCGGTCGAACCGAGCATGTAGGCGATGCCGATGCCCTTTTCCGGCGTGCTCTGGAAGACCGGAAGCCCCAGCGCGCCCTCAGCCATGTAGAGAAGCAGTGTGGCGACGCCAAGGCGCATGCCGAAGGCGGCAGCGATCAGCAAGACGGCGAGCGTCTGCATCGAGATATCGACCGGTCCGAGCATGACCTTGGTCTTGGCAGACAAGATCAACAGCAGCGTTCCGGCGATCGCCAGCAAAAGCTGTCCTGCCAGCCGGGCCGCGCCCTTTTCAGGCAGAGCGAGAGAAATAAGCGGACGCATCGTCGTTGCAATTGCCATGGTCTTCCCCGTTCCGGATTGCCGCCGAACGCGGCCTTGCGTTTTCCTATATTGGCTTCCGTGCTATGCGGCAATCGGTTTTGCCCTCGCCCCAAAAAAGGTCGCGACGTTCGCATGGCGCTGACATTCGACACACGCTTCGAACCGTCCTATGGCAAGGGCGTGATCGTTGCGCCTGGTATTCAACGCGTCACGGCCCCGAACCCAAGCCCGTTCACCTTTCACGGAACCAACAGCTATATCGTCGGGCGCGAGACGCTGGCGGTGATCGATCCGGGTCCTGATGACGAGGCACATCTTCAAACGCTGCTCGAAGCGATCGGGACCAGGCCGGTCAGCCATATCTTCGTCAGCCACACGCATCGCGACCATTCGCCGCTGGCGGCGCGGCTGAAGCAGCACACCGGTGCGGCGGTTCTGGCGGAAGGCCGGCATCGCCCGGCGCGGCCGTTGCGCACCGGCGAGGTCAATCCGCTCGATGCCAGCGCCGACACCGACTTCGTTCCTGACATCGCGCTGCCGGATGATATGATGATCGACGGTGACGGCTGGGTGATCCGGACGGTGCTGACGCCCGGCCATACCGCCAATCACGCGGCCTTCGCGCTGGAGGGAACCGGCATCCTTTTCTCGGCCGATCACGTCATGGCGTGGGCAACCACGATCGTCGCACCGCCGGATGGCGCGATGGCCGAGTACATGACATCGCTCGATCGGCTGATCGAACGTGACGACCGGCTGCTGCTGCCCGGTCATGGTGGGCCGGTGACCGAGCCGCGCAGCTTCATGCGCGGATTGAAAACGCATCGCAAAATGCGCGAACGTGCAATTCTGGAGCGGATCAACAGCGGCGACCGGGCAATCAAGGACATGGTGGAGGCGATCTATCGAGACACCGACCCGCGCCTCCATGGCGCGGCCGGCCTGTCGGTGCTTGCCCATCTGGAAGATCTGGTGGCGCGCGGCCTGGTCCACACCGACGGCGAGCCGGCTATCGACGGCATCTACTCGCCGGCAACCTAGCACACTTCGGATATCATTCCGCCGGCGCCACGCCCACCTGGCCGGCGACTTCCTGGTCGAGTTCGGAAAGGAAATCGGTGATGCGCGCTGCATTGTCGCCAAGGTCGTAGCGGCCGTAACGCGAGGCCGAGCGCATATCGACGATGACCGCATCGCCGTCGTCGGTCACGCGGATGGCAACATCGGCGGGAAGACCAAGCAGCAAGCCCTTGGCCAGCGCATCGACCGTCACGTCGCTTTGCCCTGCTGCATCTGGAAACGGCGCCGTGAGCTGCCAGCCGCGCCGATCGAGCACCGTTTTGACCGCCTCCAGAACGCGATCGAAAGGCAAGGTGTAGCTGCGTCCGGTAACAAGCGGATAAGCTTCGATTTGCAGGCGCTGCTCGCCGGGTGTCGGCGGCAAAAGCTCGTTCATATCCTTTGTCCGGGTGGAAATATCGAGCACCGGTGGGTCGTCCAGATCCGTCGAGATGTCGCGCAGCGGCGGATAGGTGGCCACCCAATAGGCCGCGACGCCGTAAGGGATGAGCACCAGAATCGCCAGCAAGGCGCCGGCGGTCAGGTCATGGCCGCCGCGATCACCGAAATTCCACAATCGCGCAAAGGCAAACCCGGCGAACAGAAGCGCAAACGCAGCCAGCAAGGCGACAATGCCAAGCACCCATAGGAAAGCTTGGGTCTCGACGAAATCATAGCGATGGCCGATGAGAGCGGTCAGCAGCAGGACTGCCGAAAACGCGCCGGTGCGCCGCGACCAGCTGGCAGCCCTCGACGTCTGTCGCTCGGGAATTCCCGTCATTGTTTTCCGCGCTGCCCCAACCCGAACACAGGCATAGTGCCTTTCAGCGCCGGCTTGAAGGCGCAAAGACGCCGCATCTCCGGTCAATCCGTCGGCAGGTGATAATCCCGGAATTGCTGGCGCAAGGTAATCTTCTGGATCTTGCCGGCAGCCGTGTGTGGGATTTCGCCGACAAAGGCGACGTCGTCCGGCATCCACCACTTCGCCACCTTGCCGTCCATGAAAGCGAGAATATCCGTCTTGGTCGGCTCCCTGCCCGGCTTGCGTACGATCACGAGCAAAGGCCGCTCGCCCCATTTGGAATGCGGAATGCCGATGGCGGCGGCCTCCGCCACGTCGGGATGGCCGACAGCGAGGTTCTCGAGCTCGATGGTCGAGATCCATTCGCCGCCCGACTTGATCACGTCCTTGGCGCGATCGGTGATCTGCATGTAGCCGCCGGGGTCGATATGCGCGATATCACCGGTATCGAACCAGCCGTCTTCATCAAACTGTTCGGGTCCGATGCCGCCATAATAGGCGCGCGCGACGGCCGGCCCGCGGACTTTGAGTCGGCCGAAGGTCTTGCCGTCCCATGGCAGCTCGTTATCGTCGTCATCCGTTATCTTCATTTCGATGCCGAACGGCGTAAAGCCCTGCTTCTGCTGGACGGCGAGGCGAGCCTCGCCCTTCAGCCCGACGTAATCCGGCTTCAAGGTGCACAGCGTGCCGAGCGGCGACATCTCGGTCATGCCCCAGGCGTGGACGACCTGGACATCGTAATTGTCCTGGAACTTCGTCGTGATCGCGCGTGGACAGGACGCGCCGCCGATGACGACTTTCTGCAGATAGGGCAGTTTCTTGCCAGTTTCTTCCAGATGCTGGAGGAGCATCATCCACACCGTCGGCACGGCGGCGCTGAAGGTCACCTTCTCGGTGTCGAGCAGCTCGTAGATCGAAGCGCCATCCATCTTGCAGCCGGGCATGACCAGCTTGGCGCCGATCATCGGCGCGCTCTGGGCAAGGCCCCAGGCGTTAGCGTGAAACATCGGCACGACCGGCAATACGGTATCGCGCGACGACAGGCCCATGGCGTCGGGCATCGCTTCGATCATGGCGTGCAGCACGTTCGAACGATGGCTGTAGAGGACGCCTTTCGGATCGCCCGTGGTGCCCGAGGTGTAGCACATACCGGCGGCGGTGTTTTCGTCGAAAGTCTTCCAAGCGAAGTTGCCGTCGGCTTCAGCAAGCCATTCTTCGTACGCAACCACATTGGGCAGCGCAGTCTCCGGCATATGCGCGTTGTCGGTCAGCACGATAACCTGCTTCAGCGACTTGACCGCGTCGGCGATCTTTTCGAGCAGCGGCAGGAAGGTCAGGTCGACGAAGATCGCCTTGTCCCCGGCATTGTTCATGATCCAGGTGATCTGCTCGGGAAAGAGCCGCGGGTTGAGCGTGTGATAGATGGCGCCGACACCCATGATGCCGTACCAGGCCTCGATGTGGCGCGCGGTGTTCCAGGCCAGGGTCGCGATGCGGTCGCCAAGCCCGAAACCGTCACGCTCGAGCCGCTCGGCGACCTTCAGGGCACGATCATGGATTTCGGCATATGTGCTGCGCACGATCGGCCCCTCGATCGAACGCGACACGATCTCGCGGCTACCGTGCTGCCTCTCGGCGTTGTCGATCAGCTTGTGACAAAGCAGCGGCCATTCCTGCATCAGCCCGAGCATTTTGTTCCTCCCGTTATTTTTTGCGCCATTGTGGGACGAACCGGCCGATTGTCCAGCCAGGATCGGGCTGGAGCGGGGCATGGAGCCAATTGAGGCCGAATTCGCCACAATCCGGCCATGCTCGGCGTTAACGTTGATTAACGGCGGGGCGCGATTGGCGAATGAAAGAGGTTCGCATGGACGCGCAGCTCGACGACAAAGCCTTGGAAAATACGCTTGCCGAAAGCCTGGCCGATCTGGTGGCCGCCGATGTGGCGCAGGCCGATCTGGTGCCTGACGCCAAAACCGTTTCCGAAGATGAATTCGTCGAGGTCGTCGGCGGCGCCCTCGAAGCTGTCGGCGGCACGCTCTTGTTCAAGATGTGCGTCGAGAACGAGGGCGAAGCCCAGCACGTCGCCGCCGCATCGGTCGGCGATGGCGGCAATCGCCAGTTCCTGCTGCTCACCTTGCCAACCAACGGTGGTGCTTTGAAGGTCGAGACCACCTCGAAAAGCACCAATCCGGTGGCCGGGATTGCCGCCGCCTATGCCGGGCTGATGGACGCTTTCCAGGCCGCCGCCTGATTTTAGGCGCGATACCGGAGGAAAGCGCAAGACTGCCAGCCGGGGGCGATGCCCGCCGGTCGCTTGCAGGTCTCGCGCAACGCGCTTGCCAGACACATCTTGGGGTAGAGGCAAGGAGATCCGATATGGACCAGATCGCAAATCCGTCACCCGGCTTTCAGCGCAATCCGGACAAGGTGATCACCGTCGAGCCTTACAAGGGCACCGTGACGGTGCGCGCCGGCGATACCGTTATCGCCTCGTCCAGCAAGGTCAAGGTGCTGACCGAACCTCCCTATCCGCCCGTTTTCTACATTCCGTTCGGCGACATCGACTTCAAACAGCTTGGCAAGACCGAACACTCGACCCATTGCCCCTATAAGGGCGATGCCAGCTATTGGAGCGTGCTGCCCGCCGGCGATGCAGGCAAGGATGCGATGTGGGCCTATGAGCGGCCGTTCGACGAGATGGCCGATATCCGCGACCACGGCGCGTTCTATCCGAACAAGGTGACCATCGAGGCCACGCCCGACTGATCAGTCGGTGGTGCCTTCATCGCCGATGCCGTCGGCGTCGTCGAGACGCACGAAGGTGAGGCCCTTGGCCTTCAGCGCCAGAAGTCCCTGCACCACGCCTTCGCCAGCCGCATGGGTCGGCTGGTTGATGTGAGCGATGATGACGTCGCCGTCCTTCGCCGCGGCAATGCGCCGGGCGGTCTCTTTTGCGCCGAGCAATGAGCCGCCATCGCCGTTGATCGAGAATCCGGCGATCTTGAAACCAAGCTTGCGGATCATCGCGATTGCCGATGGGCTGTATTCGGCGGTTGCGCCGCGAAACCATTTCGGCGCCAGTTCGCCGGTCACGGCAAGAGCGGCAGCACCCGATTCGACTTCGGCCAGCACGGCCTCCGGGCTGCCGGCACTGCGAATGCCGTAGATCTTTTGCGGCGTGTCGACGGCCGGGACGTGGCGGCCGCCATGGTTTTCCAATTCAAACAGTTCGGGATGCGCCCTCATGATCTCGACGGCGGCGGCGTTGTGCTTCAGCCAGATGCCGGTGACGAAAATGGTGGCAGGAATCTTGTTTTCCACCAGCGCCGAGAGAATCCGTGTGTCGGTCCTTCCGCCGCACGCATCGAGCGTCAGCGCGACGCGGCCGCCGCCCGCCTCGGCCTTGATGTGCAGCGTCGGTGCGACGAGCAACTGGGCGTTGCCAGGAGAGACAGCCCACAGCGATATCGCAACGGCGCAAAAATACTTTTGGAACAGGCGCATCGATTTATTTCCAGGTCGGCCGGATCAAAGTTGAAGCGGCGACCCCAAGACCGGCATCAAGGCGGAAATCGGGACGGTGCCCCAACAAAAGCGTCGGCAGCGGCAATTTGACCGCCGGCCTGACCTTTGGCAAGCGCGAGGTCACAACGCGTGCTCCACGTCCTTAACCTTATGTGAAAGGATCGCGAGCACCGCGTCGACCACCGCTTTGACCTCAAGTCGCCAGACGCAGCAAGCCTTGCTCGGATCGGGTCGGCGGCACAGGTCCCTGGCTATGCACTCGCAAGGCATGGAGGGCCGCGGCGTAACACTGGCCACGCCGACAGGCCCCCAGACGGCCGGGTCGGTCAGGCCGAACAGGCCGACAACCGGCGTTCCCGCGGCCGCCGCCATCTGCATCGGGCCACTCTCGTTTCCCAGAAACAGGCGTGCCTGGCCGAGGACCGCCAGCAGCGTTGCCAGTGACAGCGCCCCGACCACGTTGACGACCGGCGAAGCGGCCTTAGCGACGATGCGCTCGGCCGATGCCCGTTCATCGGGGCCGCCGACAAGCAGGAAGTCCAACCCGGTCTGCCGCGAGATCTCGTCGATGGCCAGCGCAAAACGTTCCGGCTGCCATTGCCGCCCCCGGAAGCTCGCTCCTGCATGAACGGCTATGAAGGCGTTACGCCGGAGATGATGCCGGTCGAGAAGCGCCAATGCCCTGGCGGTCTCCAGCGGCAGCGGCTCAATCATTGGGACCGGCGCACGCAACTCCACGCCAAGCGCCTCAAGCGGCGAAAGATAGCGGTAGAGATAATGCTGGCCACCAAAGCCAAACGGCTTGGCCAGGACGTTGGCGGGCTGGCGTTCCAGCCAGCGCAACGGTTTTTCGGGAGGATCATATCCGACGCGGGTCTTGGCGTTGACGAGCCTGACGATGATGCGTGAGGTTTTGGAATCGGCCAGGTCGATAGTCAGGTCAAACCGGAACCGGCGCAGAGCGCGCACCGTCGCGTAAAGCTCGCGACCACGCTGCACAGGGGTGCCACGCATCCGTACGCGTCGGAACGCCACCACGTCCGAGGCGATGCCATGAGCCAACACGAAACTGGCAAAGTTCGCCTCGCAAAGGAACACGATCCTGGCCTTTGGATATTGGAGGCGCAGGTTTCTGGCAAGCGCGGAGGCGAGGACAAGATCGCCGATGAATTTCGTCTGGAGGATGAGAATCGAGCGGACGTGCGTGGGCGGGTTCTGCAACATCTGTTTCTGGCACCGGGGCGGGTTCGGGGGCCGGAAACTGGGCAGAAACGATGTCGGGATTTGGAGCCGACAGACGCACGTTCGCGTGAATTCGGTTACAAATCGGTAAGGTCAGATGCCGGTGGACTCCAACTCCTATCCGCGGCCGTTCTTTGCAGCCTGCACCGCCGCTTGCGCAGCGGCCAGCCTGGCAATTGGCACCCGGTATGGCGAGCAAGAGACGTAGTCGAGGCCGACCTTTTCGCAGAAATGGATCGAGGCCGGGTCGCCGCCATGCTCGCCGCAAATACCGAGCTTGATGTCGGGCCGCGTCGCCCTGCCCTTTTCGGCCGCCATCCGCACCAACTCACCGACACCCTCTGTGTCGAGCGACACGAACGGATCCTGCTCGATGATGCCTTTTTGCCGGTAGGTCTCGAGGAACGAGGCCGCGTCGTCGCGCGAGATACCGAACGTGGTCTGGGTCAGATCGTTGGTGCCGAAGGAGAAGAATTCGGCTGCCTCGGCGATGATTTGGGCGCGGATCGCGGCACGCGGCAGTTCGATCATCGTGCCGGTCAGATAGTCGATCCTGACACCGGTCTCCTCCATCACGCTTTTGGCGACCGCATCGATATGTGCCTTGACGAAGTCGAGCTCCTTCGCCAGCCCGACCAGCGGCACCATGATTTCGGGGACCACCAGCGCGCCGGCCTTCCTGCCGGCCTCGATGGCCGCCTCGAAAATGGCGCGCGCCTGCATCTCGGCGATCTCGGGATAAGAGACGGCAAGCCGGCAACCGCGATGGCCGAGCATCGGATTGAACTCGTGCAGCGCCTCGGTGCGCCGCCGGAGCTTGTCCGGCGACACATTCATGGCGGCGGCGACCTCGGCCACCTCCTCCTCGGTCTTGGGCAGGAATTCGTGCAGCGGCGGATCAAGCAGGCGGATCGTCACCGGCAGCCCGGCCATGATCTCGAACAGTTCGAGGAAATCCGAGCGCTGCATCGGCAACAGCTTGGCCAGCGCCGTTCGACGGTCCTTTTCCGTATCGGCCAGGATCATCTCGCGCATGGCAATGATGCGATCGCCGTCGAAGAACATGTGTTCGGTGCGGCAAAGACCGATGCCTTCGGCGCCGAAGGACCGCGCCATGCGAGCGTCCAGCGGCGTCTCGGCATTGGTGCGCACCTTCATGCGGCGCGCGCCGTCGGCCCATTCCATGATGGCGGCGAAATCGCCCGAGAGTTCGGGCTGCAGCATCGGTACCGCGCCTTTCAGCACCTGGCCGTTGCCGCCGTCGATGGTGATGATATCGCCCTTGCGGAACGTCGATCCCATCGCCATCAGCGTGCCGGCCTTGTAGTCGACTCGCAGCGAGCCGGCGCCCGAAACGCAAGGCTTGCCCATGCCGCGCGCCACAACAGCGGCGTGGCTGGTCATGCCGCCGCGCGTCGTCAGGATGCCTTCGGCCGCATGCATGCCATGGATGTCTTCGGGGCTGGTCTCGATGCGCACCAGGATCGCCTTGCGGCCTTGTGTCTTGGCCTCCTCGGCGTCGTTCGAGGAAAACACGATTTCGCCAGTGGCAGCACCTGGGGATGCCGGCAGGCCGACGCCGATGATATCGCGCGCCGCCTTCGGATCGATCGTGGGATGCAGCAACTGGTCGAGCGAGGCCGGATCAATGCGGGCGACGGCCTCCTCCTTCGAGATCAGCCCGTCCCTGGCCATGTCGACAGCAATCTTCAGCGCTGCCTTGGCGGTGCGCTTGCCTGACCTGGTCTGCAGCATCCATAATTTGCCGCGCTCAATGGTGAATTCGAGATCCTGCATGTCGCGGTAATGCTTTTCCAGGCGGTCGGAGATGCTGACGAAAGCCTGGAAGGCGTCAGGCATCAGCTTTTGCAGCGACGGCTTGTCGGAACCGGCGGCAATGCGCGCCGCCTCGGTGATGTTCTGCGGCGTACGGATACCGGCAACGACGTCCTCGCCCTGGGCGTTGACCAGGAACTCGCCGTAGAGCTGCTTTTCGCCGGTCGACGGGTTGCGGGTGAACGCGACGCCGGTGGCCGAGGTGTCGCCCATATTGCCGAAGACCATGGCCTGGACATTGACCGCCGTGCCCCAGCTTTCGGGAATGTCGTGCAGGCGCCGATAGGTGATCGCGCGGTTGTTCATCCAGCTGGAAAACACCGCACCGATGGCGCCCCACAGCTGCTCGCTCGGATCCTGAGGAAACGGCTTGCCGAGCTCCTCCTCGACCTTGGCCTTGTAAAGCGCGATCACGCCTTGCCATTCTATGGCTGTCAGCTCGGTGTCGAGCTCATGGCCGAGGCCGCCCTTCTGGTCCTCGAGGATTTCCTCGAAGACCTCATGGTCGAGGCCCATGACGACATCGGAATACATCTGGATGAAACGGCGGTAGCTGTCATAGGCGAACCGCGCATCGCCTGAATCGGCGGCAAGTGCCTCGACCGTCTCATCGTTGAGGCCGAGATTGAGCACGGTGTCCATCATGCCGGGCATGGAAGCGCGGGCACCGGAGCGCACCGACACCAAAAGCAGTTTCGACGGATCGCCGAAACGGCGCCCGGTCAGCCGACCGACGTGATCGAGGGCGACCGCCACATCCGCTTCCAGCGAGGCCGGATAGGCGTGGCCGTTGGCGTAATAAGCGTTGCAGACCTCGGTGGTGATGGTGAAGCCTGGCGGCACCGGCAGGCCCAGGCTGCACATTTCGGCAAGATTGGCGCCCTTGCCGCCGAGCAGATTGCGGTCGCCGGCACGGCCTTCCGCCGCTCCATCGCCAAAGGTGTAGACCCATTTGGTCATGCTTGCTCCCCGGTTGCAGGAGATTGGAAATACTGACAAATCGAGCGATATGATGCTGCAGTGCGAAAGGCAAGGCATCGACCAAGCCGGCCGGCCTCTACAATCGATTAATGAAAAGCGGCGCCGAAAAGACTTGCTTTTTGGAAAGCTTTGTTTTTGAACGTAACGTGAACAAAAGGCTGAACGATGAGAATGACCGGAAAGCTCGATTATCTGGAAATGCCGGCGACAGGCGGAACGCTGGACAGGGTGAAGGCTTTCTATAGCGCGGTCTTCTCGTGGTCGTTCACCGATTACGGGCCGACCTATTCAGCCTTTGCCGAAGGGCTGGACGGCGGTTTTCAGGCGGATGGCCAAGATGCGCCGGTCAAGCTGCTGCCCGTGCTCTATTCCGAAAGGCTGGAGGAAACATTGACCGCCGTCGAGAATGCCGGCGGCACCACCGTCAAGCCGATCTTTTCATTCCCCGGCGGCAGGCGGTTCCATTTCGTCGATCCGGCCGGCAATGAAATGGCGGTGTGGAGTGAATAGGTCCGATCAAGGTGACGATTGCAAAAACGGCGGGTCGGTCGCGCATAGTCGAGATGTCGGCATTGAGCTTTCTCCCGGCTCGTCCTATAAGGCCGCGCGCACAGCGGGCACGCTCCGGCTGTTGGGGCGTCGCCAAGTGGTAAGGCATCGGTTTTTGGTACCGACATTCCCAGGTTCGAATCCTGGCGCCCCAGCCAGTTCTCCAATTCTGACGATCTCCCGAGTCGTAATCTCAGTTGCAGACACCTTGGTCGCGGACTGGTATCTGCGGTATCTGTCCACAACAAATTGGTGTCTCCGGCAGAGAGCGCGATGTGGCTGGCATCTTAGTTTAATGTCGGCTCAATTGGCCGGCAGTCAAATGCATCTTATAGGGAAAAGCAGTTTTTCTGCCACGGCTTGTCGTTTGATCTTATAGTTTGAGACTTTTATAATCAAAAACATCGGATTTTTTGTCACTTTTCTTCAAATAAGCCAGCGCCTCCAACGTCCCTGTAGGAACCGGCGTAATCATCAAACTCATTTTAATAAGATTAAATTTCTTTTTTAACGATGGCGATCATGTTATCTTTGGGCTGTCTGCAACAAATAGAATGTCCTAGAAATATCAATAAGCATCTATCGGAAAACGGCGTGGGCATCTCTGAAGAGAGATTTGCTTTTTTATTGCACAGTGTCGACTATCCGTAAGTATATTTTCGCCGCAACGTAAGAATCCTGCCGCCGATCAACCATTCTATCAGGGCGTGCAGGTATGTGATTTGGCGCTAATATACACCTTCTAGTAGGCAGACATCCGCGGGGCGCTATCGAATCAAAATGAGGGATTATGGATGGCAACTCTGCACTATGCATCGGGTGGTTCTGCCACCGAAATCGCAACCGCCGGCTTCAATCTGGCTGACGTTCAGTATGTTTCGCTGGTCGACGCATTGCCGGACGGCATGAAAGGCCTGGTCTACCTCAACGAGCATGAGGGCGTAACCGCATCCTTCATCGAGAAAATGACCCCCTTCCTCGGCAATCCGAATGTGTTTGGGTTCTATCTGGTTGACGAGCCCGATCCCACGGGCAGGTGGGGTACCTATGCAACCGCCGAGAACCTGAAGGCGGAATCCGACTGGATCCATGAGCATTTTCCAGGCGCCAAGACCTTCATCACCATGATGAACATGGGATCCCCGACCAATCCGGATTTTACCAACACCTACAATCCGGCCAACACGCATATCGACTATTTTGGAATAGACCCCTATCCGGTGCGCACGGGAACGGACACGGTCGACTACGACATGATCGACCGAGCCGTGGCTGCAGCGGTGAAATCCGGCATCCCGATCAGCAACATCGTTCCGGTCTATCAGGCCTTCGGTGGCGGCAATTGGGAGACTTCCGATGGCGGCAGACAGGTCATGCCCACCGCCGAACAGATGCAAATCATGATCGATCATTGGGCCAAGCTGGTTCCGTCACCTGCCTTCGACTACACCTACAAATGGGGAACGCAGAACGGCGACACCGCATTAGAGAGCTCTCCGGAACTACAAGCCGTTTTCCGGGAGCACAACCTCGCAACGACTGGGACCGAACCGCCTCCCATCGACACAAGCGACACCTTGTATGGCACCAGCGGCGACGATGTGTTTCACGGCGCCGGCGGCCACACGATGATCGGCTATGGCGGCAATGACACCTATTATGTCGATGACATCCGCGACAAGGAGATCGAGGCCGCGGGCGGCGGTACCGACAAAGCATTCGCCTCCGTAAGTCATGCGCTTGCGGCCGGATCGGAGATCGAGCTTCTTGCCACCAGCAATCCGTCCGGCACGACCGCAATCAATCTCAACGGGAATGAATTCGGCCAGACAATTCAGGGCAATGCCGGCGCCAATTATATCAACGGCCTCGGCGGCGCCGACACGATGGCTGGCTATGGCGGCCCCGATACCTACTATGTCGACAATGCCGGCGACAGGGTCTTCGAGGCGATCGGCGGCGGCTCCGACAGAGTGTTCACTTCGGTGAGCCATGCCCTTTCGGCCGGATCGGAAATCGAACTTCTTGCTACCAACCCGTCCGGCACCACGGCAATCAACCTCACCGGCAATGAGTTCGCCCAGAGCATCGGGGGTAACGCCGGCGCCAATGTCATTAATGGCGGCGGTGGCGCCGATACGATGGTCGGTTATGGCGGCAACGACACCTTCTATGTCGATAACGCCGGCGACAAGGTGGTCGAGGCAATCGGCGGCGGCGGTGACAAAGTGCTCGCCTCGGTGAGCCATGCCCTTTCGGCCGGGTCGGAGATCGAGCTCCTCGCCACCGGCAATCCGTCCGGTACGGCGGCCATCAACCTCAATGGCAATGAGTTCGCCCAGACGATCCAGGGCAATGCCGGCGCCAATTTCATCAATGGCGGCGGCGGCGCCGATACGATGGTCGGCTATGGCGGCAATGACACCTACTATGTAGACAATGCCGGCGACAGGGTGGTTGAGGCGGCCGGTGGTGGCACCGACAGGGTGTTCGCCTCGATGAGCCATACCCTTTCAACGGGCTCGCAGATTGAGATTCTCGCCACGAACCCGTCGGGTACGACGGCAATCAATCTCACCGGCAACGAGTTCGCCCAGAACATCGGCGGGAATGCCGGCGCCAATGTCATCAATGGCCGTGGCGGCGCCGACATCTTGGCCGGCTATGGCGGCAACGACACATTCGTGTTCAATACCGCTCTTGGAGCCGGCAATATTGACAGGATCACCGACTTCAACAAGCTCCAGGACAAGATCCAGCTCGACGACGCCGTTTTTGCCGGGCTTAAGTTGGGCGGCCTTTCATCCGATGCTTTCTTTGCTGGCACGGCTGCACATGATAGCTCCGACCATATCATCTACAACAGTTCAACCGGAGCGCTCTCTTTCGACAGCGACGGCATCGGCGGCGCAGCTCAAATACAGTTCGCCACTCTCTCTCCAGGTCTGTCGCTAGCAGCAGGGTCGTTCCTTGTGATCTGAAAGACCCGGAGCGGCGGACCTTCGGCTCGAGACGGTCCGCCACTCTACAGCGAGGTAACCAGTCCGAGTGGCGCTCTCCTCCTGGGCCAGCGCGACGTACCCTCCATAAGGTTCGCCTGAAAAGTGGAATGTATCGTTGTTGTCTCGTGATCTGCTTAAAGGGAGGCCTGGATGGTTCACTCAATGTCAATACTGAGATCTGGGGATAGCCGGCTATGGCCAAAAGCGCTCAAACGTCAGCGATTTGTCGCTGCCTTGACCTTGAGCAAAGATGCGGAGCTCCATTCAACTCAGGACACTCAATTATGCGCTTGTGGTCGCAGAAGAGGGCAGTTTTCTGCGCGCGGCGCGGCGCGCCGGGATCGATCACACTGCGCTCAGCCGGCGCATACGCGATCTCGAGTACGCGGTGGGAACGAGGATATTTCATCGCCATGCTCGAGGCGTTGGGCCAACCCCGGCCGGCGAGCGTTTCCTCGATCGTCTGCGCTCCGTGCTGCTTGAACTGGACAATACTCTCACACTGGCCAGGACCGGCATTAAAGATGAACTACAAAGGCTTTCCGTCGGCTGCAACGGACTCATCCTCGCCGGGCGAGCGCTGGATGCAGTCATCGATTTCGGGAAATGTCATCCAAATGTGACCGTCAGCTTGATCGAAGGCTCTCACCCTGAACCTGGGGCTACCCGGCGCGAGGCGGAGGTCGACGTTACCGTCACTTCCTCCTCCCAATCCACTGGCGGCGCATTCGAACTGAGATTGTGGAAGGACACCCTAGCCGTCGTTCTCGCTTCAAATCATCCTCTGGCAACCCGCCCGGTGATCGAGTGGTCGGAGCTGGGCCAAGAGACGCTGCTCGTGCGTAGGGGCGAAGCATTTCTGCTCGCCGACGCTGTGGGAAATGGCGTGCAGCTTCCCGCAATCGTGGAACATCACGTCAGTGCGGGCATCCTTCTGCGCCTCGTCGGGAACGGTCTGGGAGTCGCTCTGATCCACGACGGAGATGCCAACAATGTTCCTGAAGGTGTCGTCTGCCGCAAGCTGCGGATCGGGGGCAAGCCAATCCAGATCTGCAATTTTGCCCGTTGGCGCCTGGACAACGCCAATCCTGCCCTGCCGATGTTCATCGAGTTCCTGCGTGATCGGTATTCGTCCTGACGACCGTCCGACCACAATGACCCGAAAAGTCATCCCCCGCTTCAGGGCTCGTCGAACTCTGGCAAAGGCTCTGTCCGTTGTCACGAATCGGGTCAGCATCGGCGCTATCAGCTTGCGGAATCGGCGACTATCTGTCCGGCCTCGCGGCCGAGCAATTCAGCATAGGCGACCAAATCGCGATGAACGGCGCCGGGCAGTTCGGCCGTGGTCTTGACCGGACGGTCATCGGGAATGGCGGAGAGTTTCAGCTTGGTCATGACGGATCCTTCGGCGCCACACCCGGTCAGCACCAAAGCCTTCGGCGATGCGCACCAGGTCGCTGAGCGCTGAACGGATTTGTGGCCAGGGGAACTCGGAGCATTCCTCCCATGCCTCGCCTTCGCGCAACACGGCATCGAGCTTGCCGGCCACGCCAGCGAGAGTCGTAGCGTGGGTGGTTGAGAAGGCTCCCAGAAGATCCTTCGCCCGGTCGCCAGCCTCGCGTTCGGCCCTGAGCGCAGCGGTGTAACCTGTCTCTTCGGCCGCCGCATTCCAGCGTGCTTGATGCATTGCGAACTCATTTTCGGCCTTCTCTCGGAGAGCGGCCGTATCCGGCCCGTTGCCGAGCACTTCATTGAGCCCCTCGATCGAGTGGACCGTCACTTGCTCACCTTCGGGCACGCGGAGGGTCACACAAGGAAAGCCGACGGCCTCAACAAGCCTTGTCTCTAAACGCTGCTGCTTGCGGCAAAGCCGCTCGGTCTGTTTGTGGACTCTCTCCCATTCCAGCCAAAGCGCCAGGGCAGGATCAGAACGCACATTCGTGCTGCCGGCGTCGCTTGCGGGCGCGTTGCCTTCGAGCGTCCACGCGGTGGTGGCCACGACTGTTCCCTCAAGCACTCGCCTGCGGGTGACGTAAGGCAGAGTCGTGGTATTGTCGGAATCAGCCATGATCCGAGCTCCATCAGCTTGGGATGTGGTCAGGCGGACTGGAGTGGTGGCGCACTCCGGCCAGCCGCCGCACGTGCGATGCAAGTGCGGTGCACGTGCATATCTATACGCCTTTTGAAACTGAATATCAAGCCGCAGAGCGAAAATGACAAAAAAGCCGTTCACCACCCGCCTTGATCCGCCGGTGTTGGCCTTGGCGCAACAGCTTGCAGAAGCGGAGCGGCGTTCTATCACCTCGGTGATAGAACTCGCATTGATCGAGTACGCGGAACGGCGCGGAATCAAAATAAGTGCGACGGAAAGGGAATAGTCAGAAGCGGGCTGGCGGACGCCGCCAAGGTACTGGGTTGGCGAGCACGCATGCGATCACATGGAGCAGAAATCAGCCGACGGCCCGGCTGGCCACGGGTACGTGACTGGCACGTCTCCGGCCCCTGCCCGCGCTCGACCGCTACGGACCGGCCAACTGGCCGGCGTATCGCAGACCGGCACGCGCACTCTTCTTACAATCTCATCGAAAACAGGATCGACAAAACTCGTCACGGTCGATCTTTCAATGCGGACGACTCGTGCCAACGAGTTCGGCAGCTAACCGACGTTGGCAGCACCAACGCGGCGGATTTCCCGACCCTTATTCCGCCACTCCGCTCTCAGCGCGATGGTTGAGGACGATAAGGTTTTTTTGCCTGCGCCAGGCTGCCGGGCTGCTCATTGTGGTAAGGGGGTCCGACTCTCATGATGAGAACGGTCTCCGGCAAGAAGACCAGCTCGCTGAAGATGTCATCCCACTCGATATCGCCCAAACCGAGGAGTAACTGCAGGTCACCCGGACCTAGCGCTGCATTCTCCTGCGAGAGGTAGGTTCGATGGAGACCCTGTGGGCGCCCGAAGGAACCATGGACATGCAGGTGGCCCGTAACCGGCGCCATGGCCCGCAGCTGCTCACGGAAGTTCAGGCCGCGATGGATCGATTCACTATAAGCGTGACTGAAATCGATGAGCGCCACCAGGTTCAGATGGCTAACCGCCATTGCCGTCTGCGCAACCCCAGGGCCTTGGCAGCATCAATCTGGTAACAGTAGACCGCCGGGTCCGTGAGGTTCGATGAGACGACGCGGTGAACCGTATAGCGGAAATCGAACTTCCTCGTCAGCGCGATAAGCCTCTCGGCTCTCTCGGGGACGACGCGACCACCGACCATGAGGTCGAGGGTCGTCAGTTCCAGTCCGACGGCTTCGACGCACATATCGGCAAAGCTGCGAAAGTCCGCCTCAAGGCTCTCCATCTGCCATTGGAAGAGACTGAGTCAAAACCTGCGGCGATAATCTTGCTCATAAGCATCCCCAATGACGGGCGGCCAGGAATGCCAGGCCGGTCCGGATCGTTGTCAGGTGAGATGGCAATTACAGAACCGATGCCATTCTCGAAACGAGCTTCGTTCACCCCAGGTGCGATCGAGCGGTCTACGCTATTGCCAGTGGGCCTACCTTAACTCGGATCAGACCGCGACGACCTCGAGTCTTACAAAGCAGACTGCCTGCCCCGAACCTGGAAGCTCTCAAGAGCACCTCTCGTTCAGACAGACTTGATACTGAGAGCCCCTTTCTCAAGCTAAACTATTACAGGTTCACGCAAATCACCTTGTCATCGTGGCGAATTCATCAGCCTCCAGAGCTGGAGGAACTGGCGAGATGGGCGGCATGAGGCAAATCAATTCGACCGCCGGAGGCCCCGCCGTTGCAGAGTTTCCGGGTTTGAGTTTCATTGCTGCGGCGTGCTCGCAGATCCCAGGAAAAGACCGGTGAAGTTCGCAACACGTTGAATTCTCGGCGACACGCAAAGGTTACAGCTCGCCTTTATGTACGCCGCAACGGCTCAGATCTGTCTGGGTTCGGTCCACTCGGCGCCCGAGAGGCGAAGATTTCGGGATCGAGGCGCTTGAGCCACTGCGCGCCAGACAGAGCGATCCGATCCGTGTCATACTGTCAGGCAAGACACTAGCAATTTGGGGGCCGCAGCAAATGAAAGAAGAGAACGACGTTCAGAAGTTGGTGCGCACGTTGCGTGCTCGAGCACCTGATGACGCAGCTGAATTGCTGGCCCGAGAATCTCCCGAGTTCATCCGCGACACACTAAAGCTGTTGCCGGACGGGCACGCCCGTAAGGTGGCCGAGCATTTGCCACCGCATATGCGGCCCATCAGGTCTCATGGCGGTGGCAAGGATTTCGCGGTCCCCGACTCGCTCGTCGAGCTAATGGACCCGATTCCCGCCAGCGTTCCTGTCGCGACGACGGTTGCTGCCGCGGTGGAAGCTGTCAGACGCGCCCAGGTGCCGACCGAGCTCACTTATCTCTATGTCACGGACGAGGGCAATAAACTGGTTGGCCTGGTGGTCCTGCGCGATCTGATGCTGAGCGAAGCGGACGCGACGGTTGATCAGATCATGCTGCCCAGGCCGTTCGCCCTTAATGTCGGTCTGTCTTTGAGCGACGCCTGCAAGGCAGCAGTACGCCGTCAGTACCCTGTCTATCCGGTGGTGGACGCGGAGAACCGGCTGCTCGGGCAGGTTCGCGGCTGGCGCTTGTTCGAGCAGCAAATCATCGAGATTTCCGCCCAGTCTGGCCAGATGGTGGGTGTCCAGAAGGAAGAGCGTTCTTTTACGCCGCTGTTTTCAGCCTTCTTGAAGCGTCATCCGTGGCTGCAGCTGAACCTGCTGACGGCCTTCATGGCCGCTTTCGTGGTCAGTTCATTCACAGGCACGATCGAGAAGATCGTCGCCCTGGCGGCGTTCCTCCCGGTCTTGGCCGGGCAGAGCGGAAACACCGGCTGCCAGGCACTCGCTATGACGCTGCGTGGCCTTGCCCTGGGGGATGTGGACAAACGACCGAAGCTGCACCTGGTGATGAGGGAGGGCGCGCTCGGGATCGCCAACGGCGTGCTCGTCGGTCTTGTGGCGGCTGCGGCGATGTGGTTCTACGCCTCGCGGCAACCGGAGTCGGCGGCCCAGGCGCCCATGCTGGCACTTGTGATCCTGCTTGCCATGTCCGGATCGTGTCTCATGTCCGGAATCTCCGGCGTGCTGATCCCGCTGGGCCTGCGCCGGGTCGGCGCCGATCCGGCCGTCGCTTCGGCGATCTTCCTCACCACCGTGACCGATATTGTAGGCATGGGCCTGATGCTGGGGCTGGCCACCATGCTCGTACTGTAGCAAGACGCGTCCGGTGACGCGTCCCTGGGAGTCGGGGGCGATAAGCTGACCTCGTCGCGTTCAACGAAACAGCAAGAGCCAGGCCGCATCGCGCACGTGTTGTGAGTAGCACCTTCCGGCAGCTCTCCGACCCCTTACGCAACGCGACGGAAGACCTTTGGATGAGCCGTGGGTGACCTTGAAGCCTCATTCGGTGACCAGAACGCGCAGAATCGCGCAAACAATATTAATCTTGTCGGCTGCGCGATCCGCCACTGATGATGATTTGAGTTAGTTGCCACTGGTGCCGAATACTTCAATTATGTACAGCAACGCTGAGAAGATGTTTTGACAACCAGCGCAGCCGAAACACGAATAAACCGATAGTTTGTTGCGCCGCTGCAACAGCTGCTGAGACTCGCATGGTCTGGTGACAGTTCAGTCGCCTTTTTCTTTGAGTCGTGCTAAATCCTTCGCACTAGTCGGGTTTGGGGTGGGTTCTCGGCATGCAATCTTCGTTTCGAACGATCTTCGGCTTCGCCGCAGCGCTGCTTTGTACCGGCGTATTGCCGGCCGGCGCACAAGGTCTTTTTACGGGCTATGATGATGCGTTTTCGGCCCGCATCGCCAGTCCGGCCGACAACGGAACGCTCGCCCAGTTCGTCACGGTTGCCGTCAACGCGGGACAATACGATCAGGCGATCTCTTCAATCGAGCAGTATCTGATCAAATATCCCCGCGATGCGCGCGCCCGACTGGCGGCCAGCCGATTGTACTATCATGTCGGCTCCTATGAATTGGCCCGGCGGCAGGTGCAGTACGGCATCGAAGTCGGCGGTCTGAGCGCAAGTGAGCAGCAGGAAGCCGTTCGCCTGCTCGCCCGCATCGAGCGCGCGTTGCGTGGCGTCACCTGGGAACTCGCCCTGACCGGCGGCGTGTTCAGCGCATTTACCGATTTTGAGCCAGGCGGGGCGCAGGACGACGACAGCTTCGTCTCGCCCTACGGCCGGGCGGAAGGTTTTGTCCGGTGGGACCTCGGCACGCCAAGCGCCGACGCTCTCGTCCTTTCAGGCTCATTGACCGCGACACAGCGCTTTTTCACGGAAGACCTGTCGGTTCCGGGCAGCGAGAAGACTTTCATCCACGGCAACGCCGCGATCACCTGGGACAAGGGGCTGCCGAACAGTGGGATCGATTCGCTGCGCCTGCTGCTTTCGGCGTTCACAGTTACGGATCGTTTCGACAGCGATATCCACGAGACCGGCATCGGCGTCAGTGGGCGCTTTCTTGTGCGCCCGACGGTCGAAACGACGCTTTTCGCAGGCGGCGGCTACATCGATCTAAGCGCCTCGCAAGGCATTTTCGCCGATAGCAGGGTTTTCTATGAGGCGGGCGGCAGCTACCGCTTCCGCAATGGCCAGGCGCTCGGACTGCGGCTGGTCGGCTCGAATGACTTCGCCTCCGGATCTGGCGAAATCGGCCACAGCTACACGGGCGAGGTCCGCTATGGCGGCCTGTTGATGAACGTACCGGATCTTTTCGCATGGTCGCACCAGATCGCCTTTTCGGCCGGCCACAGCAACACTCCCGATCTGTCCGTCGGCATCGGCACAAATATCAAAAGCGACTTCTGGCGCATTGCCTCGGAAAGCGATTTTCAGCTGACGGAGGCGCAGAAGATCAGCGTCGATCTCGCCTATCGCCAAACCAACTTCGACATCGCCAACGGCGACCGAAAATCGTTCGAAATGCTCATGAGCTACACGTTGACGCTCAATTGAAAGAGGCCGCGATGAGGACCCCGTACCGTCAGATCGCCATTTTTGTCGCCTGCCTTGCCTTTGCGGCACCTTCCGCCGCTGAGACGGTCGGGTCGATGACGGCCTACCAGACCAACATCGTCCGCAACAACGGCGGGACAATGAACGTGGGGGCCGGCGTCGAACTCGGCGACCAGCTGCGCAGCAATCCCACCGGTCTTGGAATGCTGGTGTTCCGGGACGAATCGAGCGCCAAGATTGGTCCGAACACCAGCCTGACGATCGATGAATTCGTCTACAATCCGGGCTCCGGATCGGGAAAGATCGACATCGGGATGAACAGCGGCCTGGCCCGGTTCTATGGCGGCCAGGTTTCGAAAGGCGGCGTCATGCAGGTTGCGACGCCGCATATGGTGCTCGGAGCCAGAGGCGGCATCATCGAAGTGCTGGTGGCAGCCGGCCAGACCGTGGGCATTTTGCGCGCCGGCCGCATGACCTGCACGATCAATGGCAAACGGCTGGTCATCACAAACCCAGGCTACGCCTGCACATCGGAAGATGGCAAGCTGCTGACCGGCTACGGCGGAATCGACACCTTCCCGATATTGGACAGCATCGACCGGATTGCCGGCACCGGCCTGCCAGGCGAACCGGGTCCGGGACTGGATGTAAGCGCGCTTTGTGCGTCGGCACTCGGGGGCTCGCTCAAAATCTGCGACTCCACCGACGGCGCATTGCCAGGAGTGGTCATGGAGTTCCCCGACACCCCAACGCCACCCGTGGGCGGCGGCGTGAATAAGGGCGAGTGTGAGGGTGAGGGTTGCTGCAACTACTGCGAATAGGGCTGGCCGCACGACATGAGCCTCTTGGTCGGTTGGCGCTGGGCTGATTGGCGGCAAGCAGGCAGGCGCAAAGTATCCGGCCTTGTGGTCGTGCTCCTGCTGCTCGCTTGCCATTTGGCTTTTGACGGGCCGTTGTCGCGCCTGCGCGAACGCACGTACGACTTCTACCAGTTCCTCGCCCCACGCGAGGCGACGAGCAATCCTGTCGTGATCGTCTCGATAGACGACGCCAGCCTCAAGGCACATGGGCGATGGCCCTGGAACCGAGGCCTCTTGGCCGATCTGGTCGATGGCATCACCAAATCCGGTGCCGCGGTCATCGGGCTTGCGCTGGTCCTGCCCGAGGCCGACACCTCGCCTGAGGGCATCGCCGGAGACAAGCGCCTGGCAGCGGCACTGGCCAAAAATCGAACGGCGCTTGCTGTCAGCCTGGGCAACGAGGCGACGGTTTCAGAAGCAGGGCCCAAAGCCGGCTGGTCGATCGTCGGACAGGTACCCGACACACTTCCCGGCTTCGCCGGCCTGACCGGCTCGCTTGGCGAATTCTCGAACGCCGCCGCGGGCCTCGGCGTAATTCGCACCTTGCCCGATCCCGACGGCGTACTGCGCCATGTGCCGCTGCTGTGGCTTCGCAATACCGCTCAAGGCGTGCAGCTGTGGCCGTCCTTCGCGCTCGAGCTTCTGCGCCTTTACGCCGGGCAGGACGGCTACATAGCCCGGATGAAGGCCGCCGGGTTCGACGCACTCAGGATGGCCGGCGCCATCGTGCCGCTCGAGCCGGAGGGGAGCATCCGCCTCTGGGAAACCGCCACCGATACGCCGCGTATATCTGCCAGCACTATCCTTTCGGGCGGCAGTGATCCGCGGCTGCGGGACGCCATCGCCATTGTCGATCTGTCGGCCGTGGGACTGACGCAGTACCTGCCCACCCCGACACGTCCAGCGCGACCAGGCGCGGACATCCACGCCGATGCAATCGCCCAGCTGCTTGCCGGGCAGTACCTAACAGAGCCGCCGCATGCGCGCACGGTGGAGCGGCTCTGGTTTGTCCTCAGTGCCGTCATTTTCATCGGACTTTCCGGAGTGCTCGCCGGGCGTGTCGTGCTTGGTGCCTTGGCTCTCGTGCTGCTTGCCGTCACGCCGTTCGTGTTCGGCGCTCTCGAATACAGCCTGCAGGGCGCACTCTATGACCCGCTGCAGCCGGCGCTTGCGACGATCCTGGTAGCCGGCTTCGAAGGCTATGTTCTCTACAGGCGCAGCGAGCAGCGCCGGTCCACCCTGGCACGGCAGTTCTCCCAGTATCTGTCGCCTTCCGTGGTGCAGCGCCTCGCAAGCTCAGACACCGAAGCGATCCTGTCCGGCGAGAAGCGCGAGATCACGATCCTGCTCAGCGACATACGCGGCTTCACGACGATGAGCGAACAACTCGACACCCAAGAAATCGCAAAGGTGGTCAACCACTTCCTCGGCATTGCGACCGATGAGATCCTCAAGCGCGACGGCACCATCGACAAATTCATGGGCGACGCGGTGCTCGCTTTCTGGAACGCGCCGCTTGATCAGCCGGACCATCGCGAGCGCGCGCTCGACGCGGGCCTTGCCCTGATCGAACGGGTGAAGCGTGAAGACGCCGCCTTCAGCGCGGACGGCCACCCCTCCATCGCAATCGGCGTCGCCATCGAGACGGGTATTTGCTCGGTAGGCAATTTCGGCTCCGAACGGCGTTTCGATTACACCGCGATCGGCTCTCCGGTGAACCGCACGGCTCGGCTCGAGTCGACGACCAAGAAGCTGGGCATCCCCCTGGTGCTTGGTCCCGGCTTTGCGGCAGGAGCGCCGATGCCGGTCGTCCAGGCGGGCGCCTTTGAACTCCAGGGTTTCAAGGGCGAGGTGTCGGTTTTCACCGTTCCGGAGATGCAAGCTGCTCACCAAGGTATGAGCCGCGAAGTAGAGAGCCAACGTGGTGAGCAATCTGGCGCCCCTGCCGTGGTGGTTGGTTCGCCGCCATCCGTGCAAATGGCACCGCCTGATCTTGCACCCCGAACCCGAAGCACACGCTGACCGGATCCAGCGGATCGCGGGTGCCGATCTGCTTTGTGAACTAATACTGCTGGGGAGGCCTAGGTGTCATCAAACGGCCCTTTAATTACGGGTGGCTGTCAATCCGGATCAGCGCGAGAGCCGATGAGACGCGTATAGACGGCGAAGGGATCCGTCGAGGTAACTCCGGCAATGATTGTCGAGGCCGCCGAATTTTCGAGCGAGAAGATAGGCCGTGTTATCCAGTTCACCACGAATGGCAGCACGGCTTCGTTGAGTTCGCCGCGCCATCATGTGGAGGCAGCGCGTGGTTCAGATTGTTTATCCTCGCCGCCGGATCATGCGCTCGAGATGTTTCCAAGAGCATCCAGCCGTAGCACTCCCCGAGCTGCCCTAACGAGAGAGTTCACTTGGGCCGGGATTACGGCCCTATGAACCTGACGCAATCGATGCAGCTGGCGCTGGCCTCATCGGGCGCGTGGGCGGTCTATCGACATCAATCGGTCGCCGCGGATGTTGGGATGCGCATGCGTCGGCGCACGTAGCGTCGATACGCCTTGGGCATGTGGGCATTGACAGTGACATGGCCGGAGCGACGTGTTTCAGACGCCGAGCAATTCCAAGGACTGAGCACCAGAACCGAACCTCCCGACGGAATTTCGCGAGCTCATTCCTCCCTCTCCTCCTTATCAAAAGGCCGCTCGCGAATTCGCTGGCGAGTATATCTCCGCTATGATATACATATATCACTCATGAGGATATACAAAATGCCGCTCTTCATTCGCGATCCCGACGTCGACGCCATGGCCGTCGAGCTGCAGCACATTACCAACGCGCGCAGCAAGACCGAGGCCGTCAGAACCGCCTTGCGCCACGAGATCGAGCGCAACCGCGGCAGCGTCCCGCTGCGCGAGAGACTTGCCAAAGTCAAGGAAATGGCGCGGCGGATCGGGCCGGCCAACCCTGATTTCGATATGAAGAAATTCACCGACGAAATGTGGGGCGACGACTGATGTTCGTCGATGCCTCGGTGATCGTTGCCATTCTGAACGAGGAACCTGGCGCGGAAGAACTGGAAAAGCGGCTCGCGGCCGCGACCAAGCCGCTGTATATCTCCCCGCTCGTCCGGTTCGAGGCAGTCCAGGGACTCGCGCGAGCGTCGGCCGAAGCCATCACAAAGAACGCCAAGCCCACGGCCAACATGCTGGCGCAAGCCCGTGATACCGTCGACGCCTTTTTGATCGAGATCGCCGGCAAGGAAATCATGATATCCGGCGATATCGGCGACCGGGCGATCGAAGCCAGCATGAAATACGGCAAAGCAGTCGGGCACAAAGCCGATCTCAATTTCGGCGATTGTTTTGCCTACGCTTGCGCGAAGGCTCACCGGCTTGCCCTGCTTTACAAGGGCAATGACTTTTCACAAACTGATCTGGCGTAAGGCTTTCCTGGCCTTGCATCGCGGCGCAAGAGCCGATGCGCCCTTTTGCATGCTTTGGGCCAATCGTCGTCTTTCATGGTTAAACGCAATATAACGAGGAACGTTCGCTGGAGCACTGGTTTTCTTCGGCACGATCACCGTCCAGGCACAGCGGGCAGACGGCATCTTCTGGGTGCTGCGATCGGGTGCGCCATGGCGCGATCTGCCCGAGCGCTGCGGCCCACGCACCACCTGCTACAATCGCTTCGTTCGATGGCGGAAAGCAGGTGTGTGGGACCGCCTCATGCATGGCATCACCAAAGCCCATGATGCAACGGTGCAGATGATCGACACCTCTATTGTTCGCGCCCATCAGCAGGGTGCGACGGCAAAAAGGGGAATCGAGATCATTGTCTCGGTCGTTGCCGAGGCGGGCTGACCACCAAAATCCATGCTCTTGTCGACGCCGAAGGCAGGCCGATCAAGCTGACGCTCACGGCAGGTCAAATGAGTGACATCGCCTACGCAGCGGACTTGATCAAGGATTTGCCCGAGCTGCTCGCCGACAAGGGCTATGATGCCAACGCCTTGCGCAATGCCCTGACCGAGCAAAAGGCATGGGCCAACATCCCGCCCAAGGCCAACCGCAAGGACCCGGTGTGCTTCAGCCCCTTCCTCTACAAGGCCCGCAAACCTCGTCGAACGCTTCTTCAACAAGGCCAAGCAGTTCCGTCGCATCGCAACTCGATATGACAAGCTGGCAGAAAACTACCTTGCTGCCCTGAAACTCGTCTCAACTCGCATCTGGCTACGCGGTGATGAGTCTACGTCCTAGCGTTTTGCGTGCCCTCCCCGGTTGTCATTCGCCGCGCATGGTCGCCTGGAAGGTCGGCAGGTGCTTCTTCTGTGCCTCGAGCATTTTCTCGCGATAGACGCCATAGATGACGTCGGTGTCGTGCAGTGTGACGCCGGCAATTGTCGGCGAGGCAAAAACCGGCAGTTCGATGCCGCGTTTCGAAAGCGCATCGGCGGTGCGGGCGATCAGCTCATGCGCCAGGATCATGGCAAGCACGGTCGACGAACCGGAGACCGGCCGGCTCCAGCCCTCGACCGGCACGATGGCATCCTCGATCGGCGAGCAGGTGTCGATGACAAGGTCGGCGGCATCGGCAAGCCGTTTGCCGGAAGAGTGCGTCGCCGGCTTGTCGAGATTGTTCTTGCTAGTTATCGCAACGACGAAGATGCCGCGTTTTTTCGCATAAAACGCGGTGTCGATGCCGGACGAATTGCGGCCGCTGTGGCCAAAGATGATGATCGAATCGCCTTTGTTCAGCGGCTGGTGGTCGAGGAATTTCTCGGCGTATTTCTCGGTCCGCTCCAGCCACAGAAGTTCGCGCACGCCGCCGGCGCCGAGCACGTTATGCCACATGACACGCGGGTCGGTCAGCGGATTGAAGCCGACATAGCTGCCGTAGCGCGGAAACACTTCCTGGACCGGCAACACCGAGTGGCCCGAGCCGTAAAGATGAACCAACCCCCCGCTCTCGAGGGTGTCGGCAAAGCGGCTGGCCGCTTCGCCAAAGGCTTCGGCATTGGCTTTCGAGGCCTGTTCGATGAGGGCGGCAAGGCGAGGTATGTAGAGATCGGACACGTCGGTACTCCTGTTATGTGTCGGCTTCGGTAATGGCTCAGCTTCTTGCGGTTGGCGCGGCGCGACCGGCACGCAGCGTCGAGCGGATTTCGTAGCGGTCGCCACGCATAACCGAGACGGTGAATTCGAACGGGCCACGCTCGTCGGTGGTGATGCGCTCGACCACGAAAGCGGGGCTCCCCGCAGGCAGATCGAGCAACTCGGCATCCGCCGTCCCGACCGCGCCAACACGGTAGTTTTCGCGCGCCGCGACCGGCACGATGCGGTAATGGCGTTCCAACGCTTCGTAGAGCGAGCCTTGCAACAGGCCGGCATCGAGAAAGCCGGGCACGCGCGCGGCCGAAAGTTGCGCAGTCTGAATACCGATCGGTTCGTTGTTGCCGAGCCTGAGCCGCCGGATGCGCACCACCGGATCGCCCTCCTCGATCTCCAGCGCTCCGGCCACGGCGGCATTGGCGGTGGTCAGGCTGCAGTCGAGCAATCGCGAGCCGGCGACCACGCCCATATTGCCCATTTCCTGCGTGAAGCTGGTGAGTTCGCGGGTGCCGGCGACCAGCGTGGTGGAGCGCACGAAGGTGCCACGGCCATGTTCGCGCCTGAGCAGTCCGTGCTCCTCAAGATTACGCAGCGCGTGGCGCAGCGTGATGCGGCTCACCCCGAATAGGGCGCACAGTCTGTCTTCGGCCGGCATCTGGTGGCCGGTCGCCCACTCGCCACTCTTCACGACGGCGCGGATGGCCTCTTCCACCTGATACCAGAGCGGCTCGGGCCTTCGGCGGTCGGGCAGCTGGAAGCTAACTTGGCTCATCTTATCTGCCTCCACTGTGCTCCGGCGAGACCGGCCAGCGAGGCGCCGACGAGACCGGCGCGGGAGCCAAATTCGCCGGACCGCAGCACGACATCGCGCAGATGCGGCGGCAGCTGACGCCGCAATGCCGCAAGCAGCCTCGGTCCAACGACGTCCAGCGCATCGGCAAGCCCGCCGGAAATCAGCACCGCCTGGGTGTCAAGCAGCGCGACCGCACCCGCCAAGGCAGTACCCAGCCGGCGCGCCGGCAGCTCCAATGCGTCAAGGGCGGCCGTCTTGCCACCCCGGGCCGCCTCGACCAGCCTGCCGCCATTGGCAAGCCCGATCTGGCGCGCCGCGGTGTCGAATGCCAGCCCGGAAGCGAAGCGCTCCAGCCAGCCGCCGCGGTCGTCGCCTTCATCCTCGATGTCGGCGCAGGCCCAGCCGAATGAGCAAGCGCCGCCACGTACGCCGGCGACGATGTGGTTATTGGCCAGAACGGCGGAGCCGATACCGGTGCCGATCGCCAGCAGGATGGCATCGGACAGGTCTTTTGCGGCACCTTCGACCGCTTCGGCCAGCATGGCGACCTGCGCGTCATTGCCAACGGCAACGCGCAGACGAGGAAACAAGGCCGCGATGTCGATGCCGTCGAGATAGGGCAGGTTCGGAATCCAGCGGCAGACCGAGCCCTCGACAAGCCCCGGCACCGCTAAGCCAAGTGCCTCGACCGGACCGGCCTCGGCGCGCAACGCACCGACGCGGGCGACGAAGGCATCAAGACTTGCTGGTGCGGGCTCGCGGCTGAGCATCTCCAGCCAGCGAACATCGCCGGTATGGATAGCGGCGCGCAAGTTGGTGCCGCCAAGATCGATGGCCAGAACGCGTGTCATCGAGAGCGACTCCGACTGGCTGCCGCCCGGTCCTCGGAGCGCCAGGTCCACGACGCCACGGCGTCGTCGGCTCTGGTCGGCAGTGCGGTACAGACTCCGGTGCACGCGGCGCCAAAGCCGATCGGGCTGAGCGCAGCGTGTCGATGAACCATGCTTCGCCTCCCATTCGACATCGGCATCCTTTGCAAGCGGCGCCCGGCAGCCGAGAGGCTGCCTGTCTCCGCCGCGGCAACGAAAAGCGGCTCAGTGTCATTATAACGACATGACTTCGATCGCAAGAGGTTTTGGGGGATAGCCAGCAGTGAGAAACAGCTCGAGCCATAGCACTTAAACTCCTGTTTATTATCTGTGATCTCCCTTCACAAAACCGGAGTAAGAAAACGCCGCAACGCCGGCAGGAGCTCTCCACGAAGATAGCGCTTGCATCGTTGCTTCTGGTTGTCATAACGTCATGGACATCGCTGTGTGGCTATGCGGAGGGTCGGATGTCTTTGGCTTGGATTTCGAAACTGGCACTTGCTGCAGGGTTGTTGGCCTCGCCCACCATTGGTTGGGCCCAATCGGTCAACATCTCCTATCTGACCCACTGGTCGCCCGAAACGGTCGCTTTGCTGGACGCCGCGGCCAAGGACTACGCCAAGAGCGATCCGGATGTGACCGTCACCGTGCGCGCCGTCCCCTTCGGCGATCTCCTGACGACACTGCGTTCCCAGGGCGGCAGCTCGGACGGGCCGACGATCGGCGGTATCTATGATTTGTGGCTGCCCGAACTGGCGCGAGACAAGCTGGTCGCGCCGGCCCCCGATGCAGTCGCCGGCGAGGTCAAGAGTGCGTGGCCGGCCGGTGTCGTCAGTGCAGCCTCTGTTGGCGCCACGCTTTACGGCATTCCAAACGAGATCGACGTCTACGCGCTGAACTACAACAAGGAGCTGTTCAAACGGGCAGGCATTACAGCCGCGCCGAAGACCTGGTCCGAATTGAAGGATGCGGCCCAGAAGCTGACCAGGAAAGATGCCGGCCAGCAAGGCTTCGGCATGATCAATTCCTGGGCGGCGGGCGTCGTCCATCCCTTCGCCTCGCTGCTGGTCTCCAATGGCGGCGAGCTGGTCAAGGACGGCAAACCGATGCTCGACAGTCCTCAAGCCGGTGAGACTTTCCAGCTTTACGAGGACCTGATCAAGTCCGACGCCAGCGATCCGGCGATGGCCACGGCCGACGCCAACACAACCGGCCCCTTCCTAGACAATTTCGTCTCCGGCAAGACCGGCATGATCATCATGGCCAACTGGTGGGAAAGCGCATTGAAGAGCGGCATGGGCGACAAGTTCTCCAATATCGCCACCGCACCCATCCCGGTCGGTCCGAGCGGCGACAAGCCGCACTCGATCTCCTATTCATGGATGACCGTCGTCAACGCCAATGCCGGTCAGGCCGAGCAAAAAGCGGCATGGGATTTCCTGGTATGGCTGAACAGTCCGAAGTCCGGCAAGAACGGCGCATCGGCAATGTCGGATATTCTGATGTCGATGGGCATCCTGCCGACGCGGACCTCCGACATCGAAGCCCATAAGGACAAGCTCGGTTCCGAGTTCCTGTCCGGCTATGTCAGCGTGCTTGCTGACGCCAAGCCCTTCCCTGTCGTCCCGGGCGGCCAGGAGTTCAGCGAATCGCTGCAGCAGACGCTCGAGGCGTTGCAGTATGGGCAGCTCTCGGCCAAGGATGCGCAGGCGAACGCGCAGGCCGATGCCGTCTCGATCCTGGAGCGTGCCGCCAAATAGCGAAGGCGCTGTTTCGAGAGCCCGACGCTTTGGAAGCAGAGCGATGATCAAGAGCTATCGTGCCTCGGTGGGCATCATGCTGGCGCCCGCCGTGACACTGATTGGCGTTTTCATCCTGCTGCCGATGCTGCTCACCATCTGGCTGTCATTCCAGGACTGGTCGACGCAGACGCCTTTTTCCAATGCGAGCTTCATCGGCTTCGACAATTTTCGCGAAATATTCGGGCCGACCTCGGTCGGGCGGGATTTCAAGCGAGCGCTGCTCAACACCGCCATCTACACGGCATTGTCGGTGATGCTCATCCTGCCCCTTTCGGTAGTGTTCGGCTTGATGGTCCACCAGCGCGATGTCGCAGGCGGTACGGCGCTGCGGACCGTGTTGTTTTCCACCTACATGGTGCCGATGATCGCCGTGACGCTGGTCTGGTCGAAGCTCTATTCGCCGAGCGAGGGGCCGCTCAACCAGGTGCTCGGTCTCGCCGGCATCGGCCCGCAACTCTGGTTGTCCTCGCCAAGATCGGCGTTGATCTCGATCGTCGTCCTCAATGTCTGGCAGCAGATCGGCTATTTTACGGTGCTGGCCGTTGCCGGGCTGACCCAGATCCCAGGCAGTCTTTACGAGGCGGCGACGCTTGACGGCGCCAACCGGCGCGAACAGTTCCGCTTCATCACCTTGCCGCTATTGAGCCGCACGCTCTTGTTCAGCGCCGTCATTGCCATCATCAACGCCGTGCAAGTGTTCGAGCCGGTGGCGCTGATCACCCAAGGCGGGCCGGTCGGCTCGACCAACGTGCTGACCTACCATATCCGCCGAGTCGGCATCGAGCGGGCACAAGGCGGGCTGGGCTCGGCCATGGCAGTGATGCTGATGCTGTCGCTGATCGTCATTGTGTGTGCGCTGTTTGCATTCGCCAACCGGAAGGATGACGAATGAGCGCGCCGGGCCGCTCACCATCGAGCCGGTTGGCGCGCAAACGCCTGGCGGGCCGCAGAGCACTGCTCGCCACGCTGATGCTGCTGGTTGCCGTGGCCTCCGCCTTCCCGCTGTTGTGGATGGTGCTCTCCAGCCTGAAAACGCCGGCCGAAACCATGCAGGTGCCGCCGGTGTGGATACCCCGCACGCCGACCCTCGAAGCGTACGAGAAAGTGTCCGGCGTCATCAATGTCGGTCGCTCGATGTGGAATTCGCTCGTAATCGCCACGATCAGCACCGCCGGCATTCTGGTCACCAGCATGATGGCTGGCTACGCCTTCGCCAAGCATCACTTTCCCGGCCGCTCACTGCTGTTTTCGGTGCTGATCGCCACCATGTTCCTGCCGCCGATCGTCACGCTGATCCCGCTTTACCGTCTCGTCGGATCAATTGGCCTGAACGCCAGCCTTGCCGGTATTATCGTGCCCAATCTCGCCAATGCGTTTGGCATTTTCCTGATGCGCCAGTTTATAGCCGGCGTGCCGGACGATCTGATCGACGCAGCGCGGATGGATGGGGCGTCGGAACTCCTGATCCTGTTCAAGATCGTCGCGCCGAGCGTGGCGCCGGCAATCGCAGCACTGGCGCTGTTTGCCTTCGTCTATCACTGGAATAGCTATCTCTGGCCGCTGACCGTTCTACAGGGCAATGCACACGAATATCCGATCGTCATCAGCCTTAGTCGCCTGCTCAGCTACAATCGAGGCGCTCTCAACACGGGACTGGTGATGGCTGGCGCGACGCTTGCCGTGCTCCCGCCACTGGTGCTCTTCGTCTTCCTGCAGCGCTTCTTTGTGGATTCGATCGTCGGCTCGGCGATCAAGGGGTAGCGTCGGCGGCACTGCCGGCATCCGTCTGGCTGTCATCGGGACGCGCTGGTGCGCTGAACGGAGCTGAGCAGATGACCGCGTTCTGAGAGCCATCAGTTCATCAGTACAACTGGCCGCGAATGCCTCCACCACGTTAGCTGCAACTAGTGAATCGCACGCTTGGTACCCGCCCCAGGCCGTTTTCACAGCTCCCAGAAAAGCGGCGCGGCCCTGCTCGTTTGCAGACGTTCGGAAGGTCACGGGAAGGTAGTGATTGGACCCTGCGTTTAACGGTGACCTGCCTCATCTCGGGAAACTAGCCCCGATCGAGGAATTTGCGCCCCCGCGAGAAGCTCTCGCTCGAATAGTTGCTCGAACTCATGCGACGCGAGCTGGGTCAGAGCAGGACCGCGATCTTCAGCTGTTCGCTTCGCCCCGCTGCGGCTATTCCGCGCGAGGGCGTCGGCTTCGTTGATCTGGTTAGGGTTCTTTCTTCCGCAGGTCCTTTACAACATCGAGAAAAGCCCGCAGGGCGGGCGGCACGGCTCGATGTCCGGGGTAGTAGACCGCAACTTCTTCCGGTGCTGGCGTCCACGCGGTCAGGACCTTGCGTAGCCGGCCATCGGACAACGCGGCTTCGGCGGCCCAATCCGCCACATAGGCGATGCCCAGACCCTCTATTGCGGCTTCGACCATCAGTTCCTCGTCATCAAGGACGATGGGGCCGTTTGCCCCGATCACCAGTTCCTGGCCTGCGCGTTCGAACTCCCATCGATAGAGCTTGCCGCTGGGCATACGGTGGCCGATGCAATGGTGGCGTTGCAATTCCTCGGGCGTTCCCGGCTCCCCGAAGCGATCGAGATAGGCGGGTGACGCGATACAGATGAACGTCAACGCGCGTGCAAACGGCACGGCGATCATGTCTTTGGGAATTGATGTGATGAGGCGCGCGCCGGCATCGAACCCGCTGGACACGATATCGATGAGCCGTCCCTCGACGACGATGTCCACGGTCACGTCCGGATGGCGCTCCGCCATCTGCGGAAGAACCGCGCGAACGAGCAGCCCGGCCACCAATCGCGGTGCGTTGATGCGGACCGTTCCTGCGACATTGCCCCGGAACCCCGCGACGCTGTCGAGCGCCTCGTCCAGCGAGGCGAGCGCCGGCTGAAGACGGTCGAGCAACCGGAACCCGGCTTCTGTCGGCGAGACGCTGCGTGTGGTGCGGTTCAGAAGTCGCACGCCCATGCGTTCCTCGAGCGCACGCATCGCATGGCTCAATGTGGAAGGTGCCGTGCCGATCTCGTCCGCTGCGCGGCGGAAGCTACGGTATGTGGCAACGGCGACGAAGGCGGTGAGATCGTTGAGCGACGGGCGGGGCATTGATGGGGATTTTGCATTGTCCCATGCCGATTTCAACGGCTAATGCGCGCAATGCGATTGCCCTATCTCCTGCCTGGATCAATTGGAGAAATGAGAAATGGAAAAGGCCTGGCTCATAACGGGTGTGTCTTCTGGTCTAGGCCGGCTGCTGGCGGAGAAGACCCTGATCAGGGGAGACCGCGTCGTCGGTGCCAGTCGCAGCGAGGACGCACTTCCCGACCTGCGTGCAAGTTACCCCGAACGGCTCCGCATCGTCGCAATGGACCTCAAGGACCAGAGCTCGGTCCGCGCCGCGGTCGACCGGGCCTTCGCGGCATCCGCTCGGATCGACATCGTCGTCAGCAATGCTGGCTATGGCCTGCTCGGCGCGGCTGAAGAGGCTGGCGATGTGCAGGTTCGGGACATCATCGACACCAATCTCATCGGCTCGATCACGCTCATCCAGGCGGCGTTGCCGCATCTGCGCAGCCAGGGTGGTGGTCGGATTCTACAGGTATCGAGCGAGGGAGGCCAGATCGCCTATCCGGCTTTCAGCCTCTATCACGCGACCAAGTGGGGTATCGAGGGGTTCGTCGAATCCGTGGCGCAGGAGGCTGCTCCCTTCGGCATCGAATTCAGCCTTGTGGAACCCGGGCCGGCGCGGACCGGGTTCGGCGGCAATCTCGCGCGGACCAAGCCGCTTGCGGCCCATGAGGGAACCCCCGCCGATCAGGTCCGCGAGGCGCTCCATGGGTCTTGGGTGATCAAGGGCGACCCCGACCGCATGACGGATGCAATGATCAGGCTTGCCGATCAGGATGGTCCGCTCCCGAAACGGCTGGTGCTCGGTGCCGAGGCCTATGCTGGCATCCGCAAGGCACTCGGCGGACGCATCGAGGAGCTCGACCGGCAGAATGACATCGCGGTTGCGGCGGATTTCACAGACGAGGAGTTGGCGCGGCTGTGACCCCCGGCTCCGGCCCGCTGCTCGTGCCCACCTCTTATCAAGACAGAAAGGAACTTGAGATGCCTACACGTGACGCCGTCTACCCGGCCAACCGGCACGCGTTATACGATATCCACCGCTATTCCGCAGCCATTCGGTCCGGCGATCTTCTCTTCGTGTCGGGTCAGGTCGGGAGCCGTGAGGACGGCTCGCCCGAGCCCGTATTCGAGGATCAGGTTCGACGGGCCTTCGCCAATCTACGCACGGTCTTGGCGGCCGCCGGGTGCAGCTTCGACGACGTCGTCGACGTCACAACGTTCCACACCAACCCGGACGAACAGATCGAGACAGTTCTGGCCGTCCGAGCGGAAGAAATCGGTGCACCTCCCTACCCGAACTGGACCGCAGTGGGCGTCAATTGGCTTGCGCGCTTCGATTTCGAGATCAAGGTCATCGCCCGCATCCCTTCGACGACGAGCAGCCAGCCGGCGGACAAGCGCTGATCGCTCGCCCTGCAGTTCTGTATTGGCTATTTGGGGCCGAAGGCAGCCTGTCAGCTTTGTGTCCGGAGCGGAGATAGCTGACCTCCACCTGCGAGAACCGAGGTCGTGAACTGACCAAACAGATTAGGTTCGTTCGGTCAGCGTACCGCAAGGGAATCTCGCAGCCTGTTGTGTATCTTGGCTTTCTAAAGTTCGAGAGAGGTGCTGAAGGTCGAGAACTCTTCATCTGTGATCGGGACCACGTGCTGCGGCTCGGGTAAGCGCCCGTCTGCACGTCGGATACGAGCTCGCGATAGGCGGCAATACGCTCGCGTTGCAGCCGCTCATATTCGGCGGTGAAGTTGCGGTAGGTCTTGGCGTGGCGCGGCCTGTGGCCAGCGGTGTGGCCAAGCATGTCCTCGCTGAACAAATACTGCGCGTCGGCATTTGGGCCGGCGCTCGTGCCGAGCATGATCATCGGTGTATTCCGGGTGATCAGTTCGGCGACCGGTCGGAGACCACCTCCAGCTCGGCGCCAAAGCAGCCTATGCCTCCACCTTCGCGTATGAGCTCCGAAATTCGTTCGGAGGCACCACTTTCAGATCTCTCCAACTCGAGGACCGGGATGTCGGAGGCAAGAACGCGCCGGAAGCGACGGGAGAACCCGTAACGGCGAATGTTGTCTTCAATCAGTCGCGCGGAACGCGACAGAGTGGTCACGACACAGAAACTGTGTGCGACAAGGCTGACGGATGAAGCGAAGCCTTGCCTATACCGATGACGGGCTTGGTAGCGATGGCCCTTTCCGCGTCGAGACCCGTTTCGTCTAAGCAGGCAATGATACGGGCGTCGACATTGTCCATTTCCGCCGCGACCACCTGCTTGAGCAGGCCCGCTACGGAGAGTGCACCGTCAAATGGCCCTTCGATCGCTTCAGGTCCAGCCGTTGGCATGCATGCCCACTATCTTCGTCCCCGGATCCGGCGCCGCCATGGCGGCTGCGACGATCCCGCTGGTCATCGAAGCGGTGGTGTTGGGATTGATGATGGCAATTCGCATTCGGGGCATCCTGGCTTGGTTCCGCTCAGTCACAAGGATGCCAGCGCGCTGGACATCCGCTCCAGCCCTCGGCGCAGCAGAGGACGCGGGCAGCCGACATTCAGGCGGATGAAACCTTCGCCGCCAGGCCCATAGACGCGGCCGTCATACAGATTGACCCCGGCCTGATCGACAAAGAACTTCTGAATTCCACCCACTCTACGATCGAGCGCGCACGCGTCCAACCACACCAGAAACGATGCGTCGGGCCGCATGGGCGTAATGCCTGGAAGGTATTCGCCGGCGAAGTCACAAACCAGATCAATGTTGCTGGCGATGTAGGATGTGAGTTGATCGAGCCAGGGCGCGCCGGTGCTGTAGGCAACCTCCAGGGCCAGGCGGCCGAAAAAGTTTGCATTTACCATGAATGAGGCCTGCATCGCGGCAAGAAGCTGCTCGCGGCGCTTTTTGCTCGCCACCGCAATGGTTGCCGAAGGCACCCCGGCGAGGTTGAAAGTCTTCGTCGGAGCGGTGCAGATGAACGACTTCTCCGCGGCATCGTGCGAGATGGAGGAGAAGACGATGTGCGGGTGGTCCGACAACCTTATGTCGCAGTGAATGTCGTCGGATATGACCAAAATCCCATGGCGCTCACAAATGTCGTTCAGCGCTGTCAATTCTTCGAGTGTCCAGGCCATTCCGGCAGGATTGTGAGGATTGCACAGCAGGAACACCTTGGCGCCGCCGGCCGCCAGTTTCTCGAAGTCTTCCAGATCGAGTTCATACCTGTCGTTTTGCAGCCTCAGCCGGTTCGTGAGCAGAATCCGGCCATTTCCCTGAACCACTTCGAAATAGGGCGAGTACACGGGTGACTGAACGATGACGCCGTCACCAGGCTTCGTGAAGGTTCGCAGTATCGCAGCGACCGACGGCATGATCGCCGGCGCGGGGAGCAGGGTCTCCAGCATCGGCGACCAGTTGTGCCGGCGTGTGAACCACGATTGCACGATCTCATAGTGGCGCGGATCGCGGCGTGTGTAGCCGTAAATGCCATGGTCCGCGGCCTCGCGCAGCCGCGCGATGACGGTTTCCGGGGCACGAAAATCCATATCCGCTGTCCATAGGGAGAGCAGGTCCTGGCCTTGCACCTGAGGAGAGAACTCGTCCCACTGGTTGGCCCATTTGACGGATCCGAATTGCTGGCGGTCGTGGATTTGGTCGAAATCTATTCCCACAATATTTTGTTGCCCAACCGCCGATGCGGGCGTGTCTGCACAAGCCATTTGATACTCACCTGGAAAATCTACTGCCACGGTTACGGGCCGCTTTGCGTCTGCGGACTTCCCTATTTGAGGATTTGCGCCAGAAACTGCCGCGCTCGTTCCGACCGGGAGTTGGTGAAGAACTGATGGGGCGTATTGATCTCGACGATCTCCCCGCGGTCCATGAACACCACGCGATCGGCCACCTCCCGCGCGAAGCCCATTTCATGCGTCACGCACAGCATCGTCATACCTTCACCGGCGAGCGACACCATCGTGTCGAGCACCTCCTTGACCATCTCCGGATCGAGGGCAGAGGTTGGCTCGTCGAAGAGCATGATCTTCGGGTTCATGCAGAGAGCCCGGGCAATTGCAGCACGTTGCTGCTGGCCACCCGACAGCTGACCCGGGTAGCTGTCCGCCTTTTCCGCAATTCTGACGCGCTCCAGATAATGGCGCGCCAATTCCTCAGCTGCCGTCCGGGGCATCTTCCTCACCCAAACAGGCGCAAGCGTGCAATTCTCAAGGACCGTGAGGTGGGGAAACAGATTGAAGTGCTGGAAAACCATCCCGACATTGCTGCGGACTTCATCGATCTTGCGCAGATCCTCGGTTACCGCTTTGCCGTCGACGATGATCTCGCCCGACTGATGCTTCTCGAGATGGTTGACGCACCGGATCATCGTCGATTTGCCCGACCCCGAGGGGCCGCAGATCACAATGCGCTGCCCCTGTGGCACCGACAGGTTGATGTTCCTGAGCGCATGGTATGAACCGAACCATTTGTTGACGTCACGCAGTTCAATGGCCATCGCCTTGTTGAAGGGCTGTCCCTTCGTCGATGCGTACATTGCTTGTGGCATCATCGTCGCGTCCTAAGATTTGTGGCCGCGCGCCAATTGGCGCTCCATCGATTGCGAGTAACGGGACATGCCGAAGCAAAAGCCCCAGTAGACCAGTCCCGCAAAGAGGTAGCCGGTTGATGAGATCGTCGGGCCTGCCCAGTTCGGATCGACGCGCGCCGTTTCGATGGCTTTCAGGAAATCCGCGATGCCGACGATGGCGACCAGAGTCGTGTCTTTGAACAGACCGATGAAGGTGGAGACGATGCTCGGTATGACGATCGTCAACGCCTGGGGGAGGACGATCAGGCGCATTATGTCGAAGTAGCTGATCCCAAGCGCCTTCGCCGCCTCGTATTGGCCCTTCGGGATCGCCTGAAGGCCGGCCCTCACAACTTCGGCCATATAGGCGGACGAGAACAGCGCTATCGCCATAAGCGGGCGCAGGAGACGGTCAGGCGTCAGATAGTCCGGGACGAAGAGCGGCATCATGAAGTTCGCCATGAACAATACCGTGATAAACGGCACCCCCCGGACGACTTCGATGAATGTGACGCAAACCGCCTTGACGAAAGGGAGTTCGGACCTGCGTCCAAGCGCCAGGATAACCCCGATCGGAAGCGAGAAGACGATGCCCACAATCGACATCAGCAACGTGATCAGGAGACCGCCCCAGAGCGTCGTATCGATGACAGACAAATGGAGCCAGGCGACCCCGCGCACGAGAACGAACGCGGCAACGGGGTAGACAAGGAAGAATAGCAACGCCGCCACTTTGCGCCGCGGAGCCTTCGTCCACAGGAGCCAAACGATGAGGATGGCGCCGATAGCCTGTGCGAGATCAACGCGCCACCGCTCGGAAGCCGGGTACGCGCCGTATCGCAGGTAGTCGAACTTCTCGGCAATGAAAGGCCAGCAAGCTCCTTGGCTGTTCGTGCGGCAAGCCTCGCGACCGCCGCTCCAGACCGCGTCGAAGATCGCAAAGCTCAGAAAGTGACGCAGCAGCCACACGGCGAAGAGGAGAAAGCATATTGTCAGCGCGCCTGAAAACGGCGTCGAAAACAGATTCTTTTTCATCCAGGTCACTGGACCTGGCCAAACGTCAGCGGGGGGCGCCATCGCTGGTATAAGCGCGCTGCTGACAACTGGCGAATGCATGGACTGATCGCTCATGCGTCACCTCTCGACGATCGCAAAATGTCGGTTACACGCGTTCATGGCCAACGACGTGGCAAGGGAGATAACGAGATAGACGGACAAGGTGATCGCCATGACCTGGACGGCGGCGCCGGTCTGGTTGAGTACCGTCCCGGCAAAGATCTGAACGAGGTCGGGATAGCCAATGAACACCGCAAGCGACGAGTTCTTGATTAGATTGAGATACTGGCTTGTCAAAGGCGGGATGATAATACGCAGCGCCTGCGGAACAACGACAAGGCGAAGCGTCTTGCCCGGCGCCAGCCCCAGCGCATACGCAGCCTCGCTCTGGCCCTTTGGCACTGCCTGGATTCCACTCCGGACGATCTCGGCGATGTAGGATCCGGTGTAGACCGACAGACCGATCAGGAGAGCGGCAAACTCTGGATAGAGTTGATGTCCGCCTTGAAAGTTGAAACCCCGCAGCTGCGGCGCGACAAACGAGACCGGCTCGCCAGCCGCCAGGAACACGATCAGCGGAAATCCTATCAAGGTCGCCAGGCTGACCAAAAATACCGGCAGCTGCTTGCCAGTTCGTTTCTGGACACTCTTGGCGCGGAACCAGAATGCAATGCAGCAGAAAACGGCCGCTACCAATGCCAGGCCCACAAGCCCCGCCCCCGGATGCCACTGGATCTCCGGAATGATGAGGCCGCGATTGTTGAGGTAGATGCCGCCGGGGATGGCGATGGACGCCTTCGGGGAAGGCAACGGCTTGAGGACGGCGTTGTACCAGAACAGCAGCTGCAGCAATAACGGGACATTGCGCACAAGCTCGACATAGGCGGTCGCCACCTTCGAAACGATCCAGTTCGGCGAGAGGCGGGCAACGCCGATGACGAAGCCAAGCAAGGTGGCCAGCAAGATTGCGAGGAAGCTGACGTAGAGGGTATTGACCACTCCCACCCAGAAGGCCTGACCGTAGGTGGATAGTGCATCGTACGGTATCAGCGTTTGATTGATGTCGAAGCCGGCAGCCTCACCCCAAAAATCGAATGAGAGCGGAATCCCCCGGACCCGCATATTCGATGCGGTCTGCATGCCGATGCCCAGAGCCAATGCCAACAGGCAACCTGCGAGCAAGAGCTGGTAGAAAACGCCGCGCACTTTCGTATCGTGCAGCGATAGGCTCCTGCGCGAGGGCGCTGGAAGCGACAAATCGGACATGGCGTGTTCCTATCGGGATCTGTGCAAGGCGCTGGCGGTAACGCGCAAGCGCCTTGCAACCATGCTTTGCCTAGCGAATCGGCGGAGCGTACTGAACGCCGCCTTTGTTCCAGAGCGCGTTCATGCCGCGCTCCATTTTCAGCGGGGAGTCCTTGCCGACATTCCGATCAAACACTTCGCCGTAGTTACCGACCTGTTTGATCACCTCGACCGGCCAGTCGTCGCCGAGCCCGATGTCCTTGCCGATGCTGCCTTCCACGCCAAGCAGACGGCGGATGCTGGGATTGTCCGACGACTTCATAGCATCAACGTTCTTGGAGGTGACCCCGTATTCTTCGGAGGCCACCATGACGTAAAGCGTCCACTTCGCCACATTGAACCACTGGTCGTCTCCCTGCCGCACTGCCGGGCCAAGCGGCTCCTTGGAGATCAGTTCGGGAAGAACGATGCTGTCGTCCGGCTTGGCCATGCGAAGCCGCGATGCGTTCAAGGTAGAGGTGTCCGCCGACAGGACGTCGCAACGCCCCTCCTCGTAAGCCTTCACGACAGCTTCCTCGTCGGCGAAACCAACCGTGGTGTACTTGATCGACTGCGAGCGAAAATAGTCGGCAAGGTTCAACTCGGTCGTGGTGCCTTGGGTGACGCAAATCGATGCGCCCTCGAGCCCCTTGGCTGATGTGATGTTGTCCGCCTTGCGCACCATAAATCCCTGACCGTCATAGAAGTACGTCCCCGCAAAAAGTATGCCGAGAGACGTATCGCGCGACGATGTCCATGTTGCGTTGTGTGCAAGAACGTCGATCTCCCCCGACTGCAAGGCGGTGAAGCGATCTTTCGGCGTCAATGGGATGAACTTAACCTTTTGCGCATCCCCGAGCACAGCAGCGGCCACGGCGCGACAATAGTCGACCACAAATCCGGTCCATTTGCCTTCATTATCGGGAAGGCTGAAGCCAGCCGTGGCCGAATTTGTGCCACACGTCAGCACTCCATTCTTTTTGACATTGTCGAGGGTTGCGGACCACGCCGAGGAGGCAGTGCACGCGATAGCGAGGGCAAGAAAGCCCTTGAACATCGATCTCATTTCGGTATTCCCCTGTTTTTGTTGAAGGGAATGTGGCCTCAAGTATGACTATTCGTCAAATTGACTGTTCTCATTGCAAAAATGAGCGCCATTCATAATTGAGGAGGCGCTCGCTCTCGGGTGAAAGGGAGCTTGAGTGCTGATCGGGCTAGTTTGCTTGGGGCGGGCTAATCGAATGAGCGACGGCGCGCGCGACCTATGGTGCAGCCAACCCCGGTGCTCCGACGGTTGACCCTTGGTCTCTCTCGGTCCGCGACTCGTTGTAGATGCTCATGATTATTTCCCGGAGCCATTTGGTACCCGGGTCATTCGCCATCTGGCGGTGAACAATGAGCCAGGCATTCACATTCGATATGGCAAGGGGCGGCGGGACCAACGTCACCTCACTCCTCTCGTCCAGAATTTGCAGGATGGCATCGCCGCAATGGGTAATCAGTTCAGTGCCGCGAAGCGCCCAGGGCAGCACCAGATAATTCGAGATGGTCGCAACGACATTGCGCCGGAGACCATGCTGCTTGAGGGCGGCATCCGCGAGGCCTTCTGCCAGACCATCTGCGGAAATCTGCAGGTGAGAACTGGCCAAATATGTTTCCAGTGTCATTGCGTTCCTGGCGATCTTGCTTCCACTCCACACCGCGCAAAACAATTGATCCTGGCCAAGCTCCACCTTCAAGAGACCTGGGTCGTCGCGTATTGCCGCTCCCGTCAGCGCACAGTCGACTTGTCTCAAATAGACCGATGAACCGATTTCGGGTCCGTTTGCGGGAATGACGTTCAGCGTCGCGCCAGGCGCTTGCCTCGAAAATTCCCGTATGAGCCCTGGGATGAATATCATGGCGTGATAGTCAGTGAGTCCCACGCGAAAGTTGCGTCGCGTCGTTGCTGGATTGAAGATCTGATGCCGGTCGATCGACGCGCGGATCGTAGCCAGCGCAGCAGAAATATCTGACAGCAACTCCACTGCCCGAGGGGTCGGTCGCATTTCGCCCCCGTCTCTCGTGAACAATTCGTCCTGCAATAAATACCGAAGTTTTGATAGGGAATGACTTACAGCTGATTGTGTTCTTCCCAATTCGGCAGCTGCGCGCGTTACGCTCCTTTCACGCATCATCACGTCGAACACTCTCAGCAAATTGAGATCGATATCATCGAAACTCATGAGACCTTCCCCGTTTTCATCATGCCTCGCCTGCATGCTAACATCGCTTCCAACGCGCGAACGATGCCATGGCGAACAAATGCGACCCTTCGACCTGCGGGGTCAACGTTCCCTGTTGGGAAATCAATATGTTAGCGGAGGGTTCGCCAACCCATTTCCTTCGCATTCTCTCGTATGGTCTGGCTAACCTAAGGACCAGGGATGTCTACGACTCGCTGCCCCTTAGGCTGAGGCCAGACTGACCTGTTGGCGCTTCGGCTGCCGTGCCGAAACCAGGGTGGCGAACTGGTCCACCGCCTGCCCGGCCCGCGCCAGAACCAGCGAATCTACGAGCTTGCCGTCGGCAAAGTCGCTGTCACTGCCATAGACGGCGCTCGGCACCGGAGTAAAAGCCAAACAGCGGGCGAAGCTGATGTTCGACTACCAGCGCGTGGCGCTGGCCACCACCCGTCGCGCCGATCAGGACCGGCCGGTCGACGAGCGC
>NZ_JAMYSQ010000024.1:0-92879 GCF_040321995.1 Mesorhizobium sp. M0207 | reverse complement strand
GCGCTCGTGTCCTCGAATGGCATCCCGAACCTCCCGGCGCAAAGCGCGCCAAACTGTTCGCGATGTCCTCGCACACCTGTTCGCGATGTCTCCGGTCCAAACACCCCCTTGAGGGGGAGATGGCCGGCAGGCCAGAGGGGGGTGTGACAGAACGCTGCCTTCGTGACTCTGTTATCGGTACCGCTTGATGCCGTCGGCGCCTCTCGCCTCAGCCAAATCCGACTTCCCGTGGTGGCTTGCCGTGGCCGTGGCGATCGCCTTGGCCGCCGCCATCTTCATCGCTGCCAGCGACGTCTATGCCCAGGTCTTCGCAACCGTCGCCAAGGGCATCGGCGTCACCATCTTCGTCACGGTGGTCGCCTTCGCGCTGGCTTGCGCGATCGGCCTCGGCGTCGCGCTGATGGGCCTGTCGGGCTCACGCTGGCTCAGCCAGATCGCACGCTTGTACGTCGAGATCATCCGCGGCGTGCCGATGCTGGTGCTGTTGTTCTGGATCGCCTTTGCCGGCGCGCCGGCCTTCGTCGCGGCATGGAACGCGCTGATGGCGCCGCTGCAAAGCGCCGGCCTCTTCGGTGAGCTGCTGGTACGCGACGTGTCGTTGCTTTGGCGCGCCGTCATGGCGCTGACCATCGGCTATTCGGCCTTCATCTCGGAGGTGTTCCGCGCCGGTATCCAGGCGGTCGAGAAGGGGCAGATCGAAGCGGCCAAGGCGCTCGGGCTGACGCGCACCCAGCGCTTCCGGCTGGTCATCTTTCCGCAGGCGATCCGCACTATCCTGCCGCCGCTCGGCAATGATTTCGTCGCCATGGTCAAGGATTCCTCGCTGGTCTCGGTGCTCGGCGTCGCCGACATCACCCAGATGGGCAAGATCTACGCCGCCGGCTCGTTCCGCTTCTTCGAAACCTATTCGATCGTCGCCTATATCTATCTCATCCTGACCGTCGGCCTGTCGTTGGCCTTGCGGGCGCTGGAGAAGCGGCTGCGCCACCAGCATGGGGAATAGAAGGCAGGCGAAAACGGCGCTACCATCGAGCGGACGCGACCGGGGAGGACCCATGATCATCGACAAGGCCAATGCGGCGCTGGAAGCGGTCTATACGGCCGACACGCCCGAGACGCTCGCCAAGGCCTATGCGCAATGGGCCGCGACCTATGACGGCGAAACCGCGGCGCTCGGCTATCTCCTGCCGTTCCTGATCACCGCCTGGGTGGCGCGCCATGTGCCGCCGGGCGAAGGGCCGCTGCTCGACGCCGGTTGCGGCACCGGCCTGTCGGGGCCGTCGCTCAAGGCACTCGGCTACCACGATATTGCCGGGCTCGACCTGTCGCAGGACATGCTGAAAATCGCCGGCAGCCGGCAGGCCTACAGCGAGCTGAAACAGGCGATGCTCGGCGGGCCATTGCCTTGGGCGGACGGGTATTTCCGCGCCTTTTTCTCGACCGGCGTGTTCACCATCAGCCACGCACCGGCGTCGGGCCTGCATGAACTGATACGCATCACCAGGACGGGCGGCCACGCCATCTTCACGGTCCGCGACCAGGTGTTTGAAAGCGGCGGGTTCAAGGCCGTGTTTGGCGAACTGGAGCAGGCGAAAAAATGGCGGCCGGTCGAGGAGAGCCCGTGGTTCCGCTGCTATGCAATCGCCGAGCCCGACGCGCTGGTGAAGACCTTCGTGTTCAAGGTGCTGTGAAGCGCCTGCGAAGGCAGACGCGATTGCTGAAAAGCCAAAACATTGATATGAGCAGCGCCATGGAAGAGCTTTTTGGCGATCCGGCCTATAAAGGTTTCGTGCTGCAGGACAGGAAACGCCTGCCGTCGCGATTTTCCGCGCGCGTTTCCGGCGCTCTGACCAGCCGACTTCGCTAGGGCAGACTCGCCAGGCTGCTTCGCCGGGCCGACCGGCGTCCTTTTCCCTTTTTAAATCGACGGATTTACGCACATGAGCGCACCGCGCACCCTCTACGACAAGATTTTCGACGACCATGTCGTCGACCGCCAGGACGACGGCACCTGCCTGCTCTATATCGACCGCCATCTGGTCCACGAAGTCACCAGCCCGCAGGCTTTCGAAGGCCTGCGCATGACCGGCCGCAAGGTTCGGCATCCGGAAAAGACGCTGGCCGTGGTCGACCACAATGTGTCGACCTCGCCCGAGCGCAAGTTCGGCATCAAGAACGAGGAAAGCCGCATCCAGGTCGAGGCGCTGGCCAAGAACGCCAAGGATTTCGGTATCGAATATTATTCCGAGAAGGATATCCGCCAGGGCATCGTCCACATCATCGGTCCCGAGCAAGGCTTTACGCTGCCCGGCATGACCATCGTCTGCGGCGACAGCCACACCTCGACGCATGGCGCGTTCGGGGCGCTGGCGCATGGCATCGGCACCTCGGAAGTCGAGCATGTGCTGGCGACGCAGACGCTGATCCAGCGCAAGGCCAAGAACATGCTGGTGCGCGTCGACGGCGCACTGCCGGAAGGCGTCACCGCCAAGGACATCATCCTTGCCATCATCGGCGAGATCGGCACGGCCGGCGGCACCGGCTATGTCATCGAATATGCCGGCGAGGCAATCCGTGCGCTGTCGATGGAAGGCCGCATGACGATCTGCAACATGTCGATCGAAGCCGGCGCGCGCGCCGGCCTGATCGCGCCCGACGAGACCACCTTCGCCTATGTCAAGGACAAGCCGCGCGCCCCCAAGGACGAAGCCTGGGACGCCGCGCTCGCCTACTGGAAGACGCTGCAGTCCGACGAAGGCGCGCATTTCGATAAGGTGGTCGTGCTCGACGCGGCAAAGCTGCCGCCGATCGTCTCCTGGGGCTCCTCGCCCGAGGACGTGGTCTCGGTGCAAGGCATCGTGCCGAACCCGGACGACATCACTGATGAGAACAAGCGCACCTCCAAGCAGCGCGCACTCGACTATATGGGCCTGAAGCCGGGCACCAAGATCACCGATATCGAACTCGATCGCGTCTTCATCGGCTCCTGCACCAATGGCCGCATCGAGGATCTGCGCGCCGCCGCCAAGGTGATCGAGGGCAGACAAGTCAATCCGCGGGTCAGTGCGATGATCGTGCCGGGCTCCGGCCTGGTCAAGGAACAGGCAGAGGCCGAAGGCCTCGACAAGATCTTTGTCGCCGCCGGCTTTGACTGGCGTGAGCCGGGCTGCTCGATGTGCCTTGCCATGAACGACGACCGGCTGAAGCCGCATGAACGCTGCGCCTCGACCTCGAATCGCAATTTCGAGGGGCGCCAAGGCTTCAAGGGCCGGACGCATCTGGTGTCGCCGGCAATGGCCGCGGCGGCGGCGATCGCCGGCCATTTCGTCGACATCCGCGAGTGGAAATAGGGCAGGCGCGCGCAGTCGGATATGAGGAGCCCGAGCCGCAATGCGGTTCGGGCATTCTTCAGTCGGGCCGCCTGACGAATTCGTGGAATCCCTCACGGCGGCCGGGTTGGTCCTTTGCGACGACCAGCGCCAGTTGGCGCTCGTCGAAGAGTTTGAACCATTCGTCCCATTCGACCAGTTCGTAGCCGCCGGCATTGACCGGGCGTTCGGCCTCATCCTGGTCCTGGTAGGCATGCTGGCCGAAGACCAGCCTCAGCATGGGCTGCGTTCCGGCTTCGGGCGACACGTCGACGATCGCCGGAAAGCCGGCGCGTGCCGCGGCCCATGAGCGAATTGCATCGTGATCGGTCAGCATGATCGTGGCGGCCATCGGAGCATCTCCTGGTTGCCGTCGTGAAACGCCGCTCGCCGTTCGCGGTTCCGCCCAGCGGCTTTGTCGACGTACCTGTCGTATATTCGCTTTCGCTTAACCGCTTGTTTGGGCTTCCGCTCTAAGGTCCTCCAAGGGAAGCGAGGGGAAATTACAGCGCTTGGACACCGGCCTGCTCATAGCGCTGCTCAATCCAGGCATCGCCCTCACACTCGGCGCGGCATTTCTCGTGCTGTGGTTCTATCAGCGCCACCGTCCCTATCTGGCTGTGCTGGCGGTGGGCTACTCGGCCTCGGCCGCAGGCTTCCTGCTCCAGTATTTCACGCTGCCGGTCGGCATGGCACCGACCAAGCTCATCTCGATCCTGTGCTTCACCTTCGCCACCTGCTGTCTCGCCGGCGCGGTCATTGCGCGCTATGGGCGGCGCGTGCCTTACCCGGCGGTCGGCATTCTGGCCTGCGGCGGCCTGGCCGCGTTCTCGTGGTTTCTTTTTGCCCGGCCGGATCTCACCTGGCGCATTCTTGCCATCAATTTCAGCTTCGGCGGCATCAGCCTGGTTGTCGCCGCCGAGTTGCGCGTGGTGCGCAACAACGGCCCGACAGAAATGATCCTGTTCGTGCTGTCGCTGCTTTCCGGCCTGAACTTCCTGGCGCGGACGCTTGCCGTCGTCATCGCGCATGGGCCGTTCACCAGCTATGAAGGGCTTTACTCTTCGTCCTACTGGACGACGGCTCTGCTGTCGCATGCATTGCTGTCGCTGCTCATCGCGCTTTGCCTGTTCGGCGCCGCCGCGCTCGATGTGATGAAGGCCCTGAAGACCGAAACCCTGACAGACCCGCTGTCGGGCCTGCTCAACCGCCGCGGGTTCGAGGAGCGCGCCACGCTGGTCCTGCAGCACTGTGCCACGGCGCGATTGCCGGTTGCGCTGGTGCTGTCCGATCTCGATCATTTCAAGGCGCTGAACGACCAGCATGGCCACGCAGCCGGGGATCGCGTCATCGCCGATTTCGCCGCCAAGCTTCTGTCGGCTGCAGGCACGGGCGGCGTTGCCGGCCGCATCGGCGGCGAAGAGTTCGCCGTGCTGTTGCCGCTCAGCGACCTTGGCGCGGCAAGACTGTTTGCCGAAACCATTCGCACGCTCTATTCGGCGGACAGAATCGACGGGCTTCCGCCCGAGACAAGAGTGACCGCCAGCTTCGGCGTGGCCGCCCGCACCAGCGACGAAGGGCTGGACCTGCTGATGCGCCGCGCCGACGAAGCGCTCTACAGAGCCAAAAGGAGTGGCCGCGACAGCGTATGCCTGTCCTATCAGCGGCCTGAAACGGTCGTCCTTCCCAATAGGACCAGTGCTGGCTGAGCGTCAGCGGCGGCTTCGAATTAATGTCTTTTTCGCGCGTTGGTGATTTGCTGTTCGGGGGGAGTGCCAAAACACCATGGGCAGCGCTAATTTCATCCTGCTGATCAACCTGTTCGTTGCCGGGCTGCTGGCGGCGGCCTTCATGACGATCGCGGTCTATGACGCCGGCCGGGTGTCGGCACGCTGGCTGGCGTTCGGCTATGTGCTCGGCACGGCTTATTTCGCGATCGAGTTCAGCATTCCTGCCTTCGACAATGCGCGCCCCGTGGTTGTCGCCGCCTTTGCCGCCTTCCTTGGCGCTACCGTCGCCTTCAATGGCGGGCTTGCCCATAAATACCGCGTTTCGCCGCCTTGGCCGCCGATGCTGTTCTTCCTGGTCTTCGCCACCCTCGCGGTCTACTTCGTGCAGGACCTGCCACGCCAATCCTTTGTGCGAATGGCGGCCTACCAGCTTCCCTATGCGGCCATGCAGTTCACCGGGCTGGCGATCGTCTTGTCGTCCAGGCAAAGACGCGAGCGGCTCGACTATATGCTGATGGCTGTCCTGGCGGCCAGCACGTTGCAGTTCGCCAGCAAACCCTTCATCGCGCATGCGCTTGGTGGCTGGGGCGCCAACCCGCAATCTTATGCGCAGACCAGCTATGCGTTGGTGTCGCAGTCGGTCGGCACCGTGTTCGGCCTGGCGCTTGCGCTGGTGACATTGGCTATCCTGGTCCGCGACGTGCTCGCCGAGGCGACGTCGAAATCGGAAACCGACACGCTTTCGCGGCTGCTCAACCGTGGCGGCTTCGAGCGCCATGCCCAAATCGCACTGCGTGACGCCATGCGGCGCGCCGTTCCGGCGGCACTGGTCATTGCCGATCTCGACCATTTCAAGCGCATCAACGATACTTACGGCCACGCGTCGGGCGATCGGGTCATCGAGAGCTTTGCCGGTTTTCTCCGCGATGCCGCGGCCGACCATCATGTCGCCGGCCGCATCGGCGGCGAGGAATTCGCTATTTTCCTGCCGGGGACCAATCTAGCCGCCGCCCGGCTCTTTGCCGAGGGCACGCGTAGCGCCTTCGGTGCCACGCCGATCGACTGCCTGCCCGCGGATCACCGCTGCAGCGCCAGCTTCGGCGTTGCCGAGCTTGGTCCGGGCGAAAGCTTTTCCGACCTGCTGCGGCGCGCCGACAAAGCGCTCTATCAGGCGAAGGGCAGTGGTCGCGATTGCGTGCGTGTCTCGGTGGGGCCGGCTGTTGCCCTGCCGGCGCCGTCAACCAAGGGCGGCGTGGCCGTCAGCGGCAGGGGCTGAGCTCTGGCATTTCGCCGTCGGAGAGGCCGTACATATAGCTGCGGCCCTTGACGAAAACCGGCGGCCTATAGCAGTCGCCGCCGCGGACATCGTCCGATTCGTTTTCGTAGATCACGTCGGGCTGGCCGGCGCTGGTGTAGTCGGACAATTCCTTGGCCAGCTTGCCCTCGCCAACGAGGATACGCTTGTAGCCGGCGGCGCTGTCGATGACGAGATTGCCGAAGGAATCGGCATAGACGCGGTCATGATGGCGCGTCCCGGCGAATGCCGGTGCGACGACGCCGACGGCGAGCGCCGCCAATAGGAACCAGGGAAGGCGCGATCCTGCTGAATTCGAATGCATGGCGTGCTGCTCCAGTTGCTGAGAGGCAAGCCTCCTCGAATCAGAAATTAACCTTTTATTAACCTTTGTTAAGAGGGCAACCGCAGCAGGGGCGAGGTCTCGGAAAATATGGTTAATACCCGATCGCCCACCGGCCATCATTCGGCCATGCCTTGTTCCCACCATCCCCAGCATCGGGCGCGACTCAAAAAGCATGAAATCCGGTGGCTTGCCGGAGCATCGCGGCGGGCTCGATGCGCGGGGAAAGCAGCATGAGATTACGCCGCACGTTTCGGATGGCGCTGGCCATTCCGCCGCTGCTGGCTGCAGCCGCCTGCGCGCCGCAGACCAGCGCGCCCAAGCTCGGCAACACGGCCGCCGCTTCCGTGTCGCTTGCTCCGGCTGCTAGCGAACCGACGGCACCGCAGCCGCGCACAGCTACTTACAACTGCGCCGACGGCAGCGTGATGACCATCGAGAATCTCGGCACGTCGGTGCGCGTCCTCGGCCAGAACGGCGCCAGCGCCGAGCTGCCGGCCTCACCGGCCAATCAGACCAGCCGTTACGGCGAGGCGCATGACGCAATCGTGATCGATGGGCGTGAGGCGCTGGTGATGAAGGGCGGTGCACCACCGCTGGCCTGCAAGCGCTGATCCGCCCCTTGCGCCAGCCATATTTTGCAGTGCGGCGACATTGTGCCGGCGCAAGGCGACAGCCCTAATCGATTGAAGCTGAAAGCCTGGCTTTCATCAGACTAAATTACGTTTTCGAAACGGTTTTCCGGCTTTGACGCGGTGCAAAAAGAGCATTAGAAACCGGCTGTCCGAAGTCGCAACCGGAAGCGGTAATGCCGCATTCCCACCTGAGGCTCCAGAGACGCCGAACTGGGGGAGCCATGAGCAAATCACCAGCCACCCGCGAATTTGCCAGGCGTGAACGGCCGCTTTCGCCGCATCTGACCGTCTATCGGCCGCCGATCACCATGACGATGTCGATCGTCCACCGCATCACCGGCGGGGCGCTCTATTTCGGCACGCTGCTGGTCGCGCTGTGGCTGATGGCGGCGGCGAGCTCGGAGGCGACCTTCAACGCCGTAAACTGGGCCTTCGGCTCGTGGCTGGGACGGCTGGTGCTGTTCGGCTACAGCTGGGCGCTGATGCACCACATGCTGGGCGGTGTGCGCCATCTTATCTGGGACACTGGGGCAGGGCTGGAAAAGCATACGGCATCGAGGATCGCCTGGGCGACGCTTGCCGGCTCGGTCACGCTGACGCTGCTGATCTGGATCGCCGGCTACATGGCGCGGGGAGCCTGACATGAACGGCAAGAACACCGACATGCGCACGCCGCTGGCCAAGGTCCGCGGCCTCGGTTCCGCCCGCGAGGGCACCGGCCATTTCTGGCGCCAGCGGCTGACGGCGATCTCCAACATCCCGCTGGTCCTGTTCTTCGTCGGCTTCCTGATCGCACTCAACGGCGCCAGCTATCTCGAGGTGCGCGCCGCACTTGCCAATCCGTTCGTTGCACTGGTGCTGGCGCTGGTGCTGTTGTCGGTGCTCTACCACATGCGGCTCGGCATGCAGGCGATCATCGAAGACTATGTGCATGGCGAAGGCACCAGGCTGGCGCTGCTTGCCCTCAACACATTCTTTCCCGTAGTCGTCGGCGTCGCTTCGGTCTTCGCCCTGCTTAAACTGGCATTTGGAGGCTGATTTTTTGGCCAAGGACGCGAAGAACGCCAACACGGCTTCCGCCTATAGCTATGTCGATCACAAATTCGACGTCGTGGTCGTCGGCGCCGGCGGCGCCGGCCTGCGCGCCGCGCTCGGCATGGCCGAGCAAGGCCTGCGCACCGCCTGCATCACCAAAGTGTTCCCGACGCGCTCGCATACGGTTGCGGCGCAGGGCGGCATCGCCGCCTCGCTCGCCAATATGGGGCCCGACAACTGGCAGTGGCATCTCTTCGACACCGTCAAAGGCTCAGATTGGCTGGGCGACACCGACGCTCAAGAATACATGGTGCGCGAAGCGCCGGCGGCGGTCTACGAGCTCGAGCACTACGGCGTTCCCTTCAGCCGCACCGAGGACGGGAAAATCTACCAGCGGCCGTTCGGCGGCATGATGATGAATTTCGGCGAGGGGCCGCCGGTGCAGCGCACCTGTGCGGCCGCCGACCGCACCGGCCACGCCATGCTGCACACGCTCTACGGCCAGTCGCTGAAGCACAATGCGCAGTTCTTCATCGAGTATTTCGCGCTCGACCTGATCACGGAGCCGGACGGCACCTGCACCGGCGTGGTCGCCTGGAACCTCGACGACGGCACCATCCACCGCTTTTCGGCCAAGATGGTGGTGTTGGCGACCGGCGGCTATGGCCGCGCCTATTTCTCGGCCACCTCGGCGCATACCTGCACCGGCGATGGCGGCGGCATGGCCGCACGCGCAAGCCTGCCGCTGCAGGATATGGAGTTCGTGCAGTTCCACCCGACCGGCATATACGGCGCCGGCTGCCTGATCACCGAGGGCGCGCGCGGCGAGGGCGGCTATCTCGTCAATTCCGAGGGCGAGCGCTTCATGGAGCGCTACGCGCCGTCAGCCAAGGATCTGGCTTCGCGCGACGTGGTCTCGCGCTGCATGACGCTGGAAATCCGCGAGGGCCGCGGCGTCGGCCCGAAGAAGGATCACATTTTCCTGCATCTCGACCATCTCGACCCGGCCGTTCTGCACGAGAGGCTTCCGGGTATTTCGGAATCGGCAAAGATCTTTGCCGGCGTCGACCTGACCAAGGAGCCGATCCCGGTGCTGCCGACGGTCCACTACAATATGGGCGGCGTGCCGACCAATTACTGGGGCGAGGTGCTGAACCCGACGGCGTCGAATCCGGACCAGGTGTCGCCCGGGCTGATGGCGGTCGGCGAAGCCGGCTGCGCCTCGGTGCACGGTGCTAACCGGCTGGGCTCCAACTCGCTGATCGACCTGGTGGTGTTCGGCCGTGCGGCGGCAATCCGGGCCGGCCAGGTGATCGACCGCACATCGGCGATCCCTTCGCCCAACGAGGCCGCCGTCGAAAAGATCATGGACCGCTTCGACCGGCTGCGTCACGCCAACGGCTCGACGCCGACAGCGGTTTTGCGCGAAAAGATGCAGAAGGCGATGCAGGAGGACGCGGCGGTGTTCCGCACCCAGGACTCGCTGGAAAGCGGCTGCAGGCGCATTTCGCAGATCTGGGGTGAACTCGGCGACGTCAAGGTGTTTGACCGCTCGATGATCTGGAACTCCGACCTGGTCGAGACGCTGGAGCTGGAAAACCTGATGGCCAACGCCATCACCACCGTCTACGGCGCCGAGGCGCGCAAGGAAAGCCGCGGCGCGCACGCGCGGGAGGACTTTTCGGCCCGCGACGACGCCAACTGGCGCAAGCATACGCTGGCTCGGCTCAACGAGGCCGGCGAGGTGGCGCTCACCTACCGGCCGGTGCACACCGAGACGCTGCTTAGGGAAGCAGACGGCGGCATCAACCCGGCCAAGATCGCGCCAAAGGCCAGGGTGTATTGAGATGAGACTGCTGGCGGTTGCGGGATATTCCGGCACGCCCCTTCCGGCCAAGCTCGGCCTGAAGGACGGGATGATTGCCGCTTTCGTCGCCTTGCCGGCCGAACTCGAGGATTTGACCGAAGCCGTGGATTTTGCCGAGCTCGACCGGCTGGCCAACTGGTCGGCGATTTCGGGCGTTCATGAGAAATACGATGCCGTACATGCTTTCACCCGGCAGCGTATCGAGATCGAGGACCGTCTAGGCGACGTCGAAGCGGCGATCAAGCGGGACGGCATGGTCTGGGTGTCATGGCCGAAGAAGGCATCGAAAGTGCCGACCGACGTCACCGAGGACGTTATCCGCACAGAGGCGCTGAAGCTCGACCTCGTCGACGTCAAGGTCGCCGCCGTGAACGAGATCTGGTCCGGGCTGAAGCTCGTCATCCGAAAGGACCTGAGGTAATGGTCGAACTCACGCTTCCGAAAAACTCGAAGATCATGGCCGGAAAAACCTGGCCGAAGCCGGAGGGCGCGACCAATCTGCGCGAATACCGCATCTACCGCTGGTCGCCGGACGATGACGAGAACCCGCGCATGGATACGTATTTCGTCGACATGGACGATTGCGGGCCGATGGTGCTCGACGCGCTGCTCTGGATCAAGAACAAGATCGACCCGACGCTGACGCTGCGCCGCTCCTGCCGCGAGGGCATCTGCGGCTCGTGCGCCATGAACATCGACGGGTCGAACACGCTGGCCTGCACCAAGGGCTGCGACGACATTTCCGGCGCGATCAAGGTCTATCCGCTGCCGCACATGCAAGTGGTCAAGGACCTGGTGCCCGACCTCACCACTTTCTACGCCCAGCACGCCTCGATCGAGCCGTGGCTGAAGACGGTGTCGCCCGAGCCGGCCAAGGAATGGCTGCAGAGCCATGAGGATCGCGAAAAGCTCGACGGGCTCTACGAGTGCATATTGTGCGCCTGCTGCTCGACCTCCTGCCCGAGCTACTGGTGGAACGGCGAGCGCTATCTCGGCCCGGCGACGCTGCTGCAGGCCTATCGCTGGCTGATCGATTCCAGGGACGAGGCGACGGGCGAGCGGCTCGACAATCTCGAAGACCCGTTCCGGCTCTATCGCTGCCACACCATCATGAACTGCGCCCAGACTTGCCCCAAGGGGCTCAACCCGGCGAAGGCGATCGCCGAGATCAAGAAGATGATGGTGGAGCGACGGGTTTAGGCGGCGGGTGGGTTGCAGCCGAGATCGTCTCGTCCGCAGCGATCCTTCGCGCCCCCTCTGTCCTGCCGGACATCTCCCCCTCAAGGGGGGAGATTAGCAGCTTGGAGGACAGCGCCCTTTCTGCAGCCTTGAAAAGTGGCGAAGCGGTGATGACAGCCAATCTCCCCACTAGAGGGGGAGATGTCCGGCAGGACAGAGGGGGGCGCTGTCCCGCCGAGTTCGAAAGGATAGCAAACTTATGACCGATTCCGACCTTCCCATCCTCTCTCCCATCGAAGCCCGCGTGCTGGGCTGCCTGATCGAGAAGAAGGAGCTGACGCCGGACGTCTATCCGCTGACGCTCAATGCGGCACATGCGGCGGCCAACCAGAAGACGGCGCGCGAGCCGGTAATGTCGGTCGAGCTTGCCGAGGTCAGGCGGGCGCTTGGCCAGCTGGAGCAGAAGGGCCTCGTCAGGCAAGTGTTCGCGTCGCGCGTCGAGCGCTACGAGCATGTGGTGGCGCAGCGCTTTTCCCTGACCTCGGCGCAGATCGCGCTGCTCGGCCTGTTGCTGCTGCGCGGCCCGCAGACGGCCTATGAATTGCTGGCGCGAAGCGAGCGCATGGCGCGGCTGCCGTCGATCGACGAGCTTCGCGGCAATCTCGATCTGCTGATCGGCCGCCGGCCACCGCTGGTGCAGCAGATCGATCGCGGCCCAGGCCAGCGCGAGGATCGCTACGTCCATCTGCTCAGCGGGCCGCCGCAGCTGTCGGCTGCCGCAGCACCCCTGCAGTCGTCCTCGCCGGCGTCGGATATGGAAATGCGCGTGCGGGCCCTCGAGGAGGAGGTCGCGGCATTGCGCGCCCGCCTCGACGCGCTCGTTGGCGAAAAAAGCCAATAATCATTCGAGAGGGGGCGCGAAGGATCGCCCGCTTCGCAGACCAGCTCTCACCCGAGCCTGGCGTCGAGCGATACTTTGATGGCGCCGAGCGCTTTCGAGACCGGGCATTCGGCCTTGGCCTTCTCGGCCAATTCCTTGAACTTGGCGGCATCAATGCCCGGTACCTTGCCGACCAGCGTGATCGCGCTGCCGGTGATGCCGGTGCCGGGGACCAGCGTTACCACGGCCTTGGCGTCGAGCTCGGCAGCCGGAGTGCCGTTCTCGGCGAGAAAATGCGAAAGCTGCATGGCGTAGCAGCCGGCATGGGCGGCGGCGATCAGCTCTTCCGGGTTTGTGCCGGATTTGCCGCTTTCATCCTCGAAACGCGTCTTGGCCGAATAGGGTGTGCCCTTCAGCACCCCGCTCTGGGTTTCGAGTGTGCCCTTGCCTTCCTTGAAACTGCCTTTCCAAACGGCGTTGGCGGTGCGGTCCATCAATTCCTCCTTGATTGTCGTGGCTGAGCCCGTGATCGGCACCCAGTCGACTATAGCGCGCGCGGGAGCGAAGGCCACCCACGCTTTCGTATCGGCGGCGGCGTGACACATCATGTCGAGCGAAAAAAATTCGAAAAAAATATGCGTGCAAAAATGTCGACTTCCATCTGTCCCGGCCGTCCTGCGGGCGGCCATGGACTTGGTGGCCGGATGGAGGACCACATGAACAATCTGTTTTCTGCTCACTGGACAAGCACCGGCCACAGGGCCGGTGAACAACAAGCCGACTGGTCGCGCCTGCAGCCTTCCGGCTTCGGCCGACTGCTTGCGGCGATTGCCATCATTGGGATTGCGGTATCTCTTCTCGACTATGCTGCGGCCGGTCTCGATTCTGCGGCAGGCAAGGGCTCCGCGGAGATTTCCGTAGCCTCGTCTTCGGCTTCAAGCCAGGAATGGAGATAAAAATGAAGTATGTTTGCCTGGTCTATGGTGAAGAAAAAGATCTCTACGCAATGACCCCCGAGAGGCTGGCCAAGCTCGACGCCGATTCGATGGCCCATGACCGGTCATTGGACCAACGCGGGATGCTGATCATCGCGCAGGCGCTGCAATCGGTGAAAACGTCGAAAACCGTTCGCAGGCGCAAGGGCAAGCGGCTGGTCACCGACGGCCCCTTCGCCGAAACCAAGGAGCAGTTGCTCGGTTTCGTCATGATCGAGGCCGAGAGCCTCGACGAGGCGCTGGGGATCGCGGGCGAGATTCCGCTCGCCGAAATCGGCACGATCGAGGTGCGGGCGATCTACAAGGTGCCCGGGTCATAGAGATGTCTCGATAAGTTCCTCCGCGGAGCGGTGGCGACCAACGACTGGCGCAGGCTGTCGTTTTCTTCAATCGGCGCAACTTTTGCGTGTTGAAGCGAAGCAATACTTCTCCTATCGTCGCCCGAGATTGGGGGATCTTGGGCATGCATATATTGATTGCTGCAATCGGCCTGCTGGGGGCGGCGGCGTTCTGGTGGTACCGGCTGAAGATCATGAACGACGCGGCGCGTGAGGTTGCCGACGTGGTTGGCCGCGTCCAGGGCAACGTCCGCCGCAAGAAACTGCGCAAGCAGGCGGCGCTCTCGCCGCTGACAGCGATCGACGATCCGGTCGTCGCCGCCGCGACGCTGATCACCGCCATCGTTTCCGAACATGGTCCTGCGCTGCCGCAACGCGAAGCTGCCATTCGATCGGTGATCTCGGAGATTGCCGACAAAAAACAGACCGATGAAGCGGTGATCTACGCCAAATGGGCGGCATCGCAAATCGACGACGCCACGGTCGTCATCGACAAGCTGGCACCGTTCCTGCGCGAACGGCTCGACGCGGTCGAAAGGAGCGATCTGCTGCGGATGGTCAGCCGTGCGGCGGAAGCCGGCGGACAAAACCTGCAGATTCCCGACCAGCGCATGCTGCGGCTGCGCCAGAAGCTGGGCTTCGAGGTCAACTAAGTCCCCTGATACGAAATTCGGCAGACCGCATGGCGATTAAGCCGAGACGCCTGATCGCTTCGTCATCCTGGGTCTTCTCTCCGCTTCGCGTCGCTACGCCCAGGGATGACGAAGTTGGGGAAGCTTCAGGGCCTGTTTAGATCGCCTCGCCCTTCAACAATTTCGGCGTGTCGCCGGACAGACCCGACGCCTGGCGGATGAAAAACCCCTTCAGCCGGGGCATGCGCTCGACGAGGCCGAGGCCGATGTCGCGCAAAGTGCGCAGCGGGCCGAAATCGTTGGAAAACATCCGGTTCAGCACATCGGTGGTGATGCCCATCTGCACCGTGTCGAAACGCCGCCATTGCTGGTAGCGCTCGAGCACGTCGAGCGCGCCGATGTCCTGGCCGAGCCGGTCGGCCTCGACCACCACTTCGGCCAGCGCCGCCACGTCCTTGAAGCCGAGATTGAGACCCTGGCCGGCGATCGGGTGGATGCCGTGGGCGGCGTCGCCGGCCAAGGCGATGCGCGGCGCGACGAAGGCGCGCGCAATGATCAGCCCGAGCGGCCAGGCACGCGGCTTGTCGGCGAGATGGATTTCGCCGAGTTTCAGGCCAAAGCGCTGCTCGAGCTCATATTCCAGGACCAGCGTGTCGCCACTGACCAGTTTCTCGGCATCCTGCGACCGTTCGACCCAGACGATCGACGAGCGGTTGGTGCCGTCCTTGCCCGGCTTGAGTGGCAGCGTGGCAAACGGGCCTGCGGGGAGGAAATGCTCTTCGGCGCGGCCGTTGTGCGGCCGCTCGTGCGCCACCGTGCAGACGATGCCGGACTGGCCATACTCCCATTTCACCGTCTTGATGCCGGCCATGTCGCGCAGCTTCGAATTGACGCCGTCGGCGGCAACCAGCAGCCGCGCCTTCAGCGTCGCGCCGTCGGCAAGATGCACGGTGATGCCGGCGCCGTTGATGTCGAAGGCGCTGACGGCGACGCCTTCGATGATGCCGATGCCGAGTTGTTCGGCGCGCCGGCGCAAGGCGCCGTTCAAATCCTTGTTGGCGACCATATGCGCAAAGGGTTCGCCGGGCGCGACCTCGCCGTCGAAGGTGAGGAACACCGGGCGGACCGGATCGGATGTGCGCGAATCGGTGACGATCATTTCGGTGATCGCCTGCGCCCCCGGCGCGATCTCGTTCCAGACGCCGAGCTGGTCGAGCATGCGGCACGCGGCGGCGGCAATCGCCGAGGCGCGGCCGTCCTTCTGCCAGACCCTGGCGGGTGCTGCATCGACGACGGCGACGGCGAGGCTCGGCCGCGCCTGCTTCAGCGACACGGCGGCGGCCAGGCCGACATAACCGGCGCCGGCGACCAGAACGTCGAGCGAATTCTTGCTGTCGAGCATGGCAATTCCTTTCGCAGCCTGACTGTCGCCGGGCATTCCGCCCTTGACTGCCCGCTGTTCCTGTCGGAAACCGCCATGGTAATTTTGCGGCGAGGTCAAGATGACGGCAGCCATGGACGAGCTTCTCGGCATTCTCGACCTCGAGCAGCTGGAACACAACCTGTATCGTGGTCGCAGCCCCAAGCTCGATTGGCAGCGCATCTTCGGCGGCCAGACCATCGCCCAGGCGCTGGTCGCCGCGCAGCGAACGGTCGAGCCCGAGCGCCACGTGCATTCGCTGCATGGCTATTTCATGCGGCCGGGCGACACCAAGGTGCCTATCATCTACGAGGTCGACCGCATCCGTGACGGCGGGTCCTTCACCACGCGCCGCGTCGTGGCGATCCAGCACGGCCAGGCGATCTTTTCGCTGGAAGCCTCGTTCCAGCAGGATGAGGTCGGCCTGGAACATCAGGTGCCGATGCCGCAGGACGTGCCGGCGCCCGACACGTTGCTGTCGCAGCGCGAATTGCTGGGCAAGTTCGGCGAAGCCGTGCCCGACGGCATCAAGCGCTATTGGGAGCGCGACCGGCCGATCGAGATGAAGCCGGTGATGCTGAAGCATTATACCAGCCGGGAAAAACTCGAGCCGAAGCAGAACATCTGGATCCGCACCACCGGCCCGGTGCCGGCCGACCGCGCCACGCAGGCGGCCGTGCTCGCTTACCTCTCGGATATGACGCTGCTCGACACCTCGACCTTTGCTCATGGCCGCGCCATTTTCGATCGTGATATCCAGGCAGCCAGCCTCGACCACGCCATGTGGTTCCACCGCAGCCATCCGCTCGACGACTGGATGCTGTACACGCAAGACAGTCCGTCGACGCAAGGATCGCGTGGCTTTACCCGCGGCTCGCTGTTTGCCCGCGACGGCACCTTGATCGCCTCGGTTGCCCAAGAAGGACTCATCCGGCTGAAGCGGCCGCCTGCGGAGTAGGCATTTTTCGAAATTTGCCTATTTTTTAAGCATATGCACTGCCGCGCCTGTGAACAGGCAGCTGCCAGACCTTCTCGATTTCGTTGTTTAACAACAGCTTAACACCCTGCTTCGGCAATTGGCACGGAGCTTGAATCCTAGCGGGCACTCTCCGGCTCTCATGGGGATCGGCGAAGTCGTGCAAACGCGGGGACCCGCAACAGCAAAGGGTGAAACCTTATGAAGATCGTGATGGCAATCATAAAGCCGTTCAAGCTCGACGAGGTGCGCGAGGCGCTCACCGCAGTCGGCATCCAGGGCCTGACCGTCACCGAAGTAAAAGGCTACGGACGTCAGAAGGGTCACACGGAAATCTATCGCGGGGCGGAATACGCGGTCAGCTTCCTGCCGAAGATCAAGATCGAAGTCGCGGTCGCTGTCGACATGGTCGACAGGGCCGTCGAAGCCATCACCGCGGCGGCCAAGACCGGCCAGATCGGCGACGGCAAGATCTTCGTTTTCGGCATCGACCAGGCGGTGCGCATTCGCACCGGCGAAACAGACACCGACGCGCTTTGAGCTGCGGATACGTATTCCAATGGAGAGTTCAATGAATATTCCTTCTACCTTGAAGATAACGGGACGCGCGGCCGTTTTAAGTTCGCTCGCTCTCGCTGCACTGGGCACGGTTGCTGCGTTCGCGCAGGAAGCGGCACCGGCGGCACCGGCAGCCCCTGCGCCCGCGCTCGACACCGGCAACACAGCCTGGATGCTGACCTCGACGGCGCTGGTGCTGATGATGACCGTACCGGGCCTGGCGCTGTTTTATGGCGGCATGGTGCGCAAAAAGAACGTGCTCGCCACCATCATGCAGAGCTTTGCCATCACCTGCCTGGTGACGGTGCTGTGGTTCATGTTCGGCTACTCGCTGGCCTTCTCGGATGGCGGCGGCATGAATGCCTATCTCGGCGGCTTCTCGAAGTTCTTCCACAACGGCATCACCACCTCCTCGCTGTGGCTGCCGGGCGTGGCGAACATTCCTGAGTTCGTCTTCTCGATGTTCCAGATGACCTTCGCCATCATTACGCCGGCGCTGATTGCCGGCGCCTTCGCCGAACGCATGAAGTTCTCGGCGCTGCTCATCTTCATGGGCGCGTGGCTGCTGGTGGTCTACGCCCCGATCGCGCACTGGGTGTGGGGCGGCGGCTTCCTCGGCACAGCCGGCGTTCTCGATTTCGCCGGCGGCACGGTCGTTCACATCAACGCCGGCGTTGCCGGCCTGGTCTGCGCGCTGGTTCTCGGCAAACGTGAAGGCTACGGCACCACCAACATGGCGCCGCACAACCTCGTCTACTCCGTCATCGGCGCTTCGCTGCTGTGGGTCGGCTGGTTCGGCTTCAACGCCGGCTCGGAACTGGCCGCCGACGGCCTTGCCGGTGCCGCGATGCTGAACACCCAGGTTGCCGCTGCCGCTGCGGCGCTCGCCTGGATGTTCGCCGAATGGATCGTCGCCAAGAAGCCGAGCGTGCTTGGCATCATCTCGGGCGCCGTCGCCGGCCTGGTCGCGGTGACGCCGGCTTCCGGTTTCGTCAATCCGACCGGCGCCTTCATCGTCGGCATCGTCGCCGGCGTGCTCTGCTACGTCTCGGCCGTCAAGCTCAAGCACGCGTTCGGCTATGACGACTCGCTCGATGCATTCGGCGTGCACGGCATCGGCGGCATCATCGGTGCATTGCTGACCGGCGTGCTCGCCGATCCGGCGATCAACAGCCTTGGCTCGGGTGCCTCTGTCGGCAAGCAGCTCTACGGTATCGTCTTCACCATCCTGTGGACGGCGATCGCGAGCTTCGTGATCCTCTATATCGTCAAGGCGCTGGTCGGCCTGCGTCCTTCCACCCAGGAAGAGGTCGAAGGCCTCGACATCAGCCAGCACGGCGAAGTGGTGCCGTGAGGTTTATCGGCTGGCACCGGCGTTTTGCCGGTGCCGGGAAGATCCCGTCGTGATGCTCCCGAAAGGGCTCACGCCTTGAGGCCCGGAAACCTTCCGGGCCTCTTTTTTGTGTGCAGGCGGCCGTTATGGCTCGATCATACAATCGCTTGATCAAGGTGGCTCGATCCGCCGGCGGCGTGAAACAGCGGCCGCAACGCTCCGAACTGTGGTGGCGGTCGCCCGTTCCGGTGACGCAGAATGCCCATGGTTAATGCGCCCTTAACCTTCCCGCCGCTAGTCTGACAGCCGAATCTGCCGTGTTGCGCGTCCGCGCCCGGCCGGGCAACGACAGACGAGGAAAAGCATGCGTTCAGGGGCTTCAGCACCGCTTGCGCTGGCCGATACGGAGCACGGCATCCGGTCGTTCGCGAGGCGCCAGGTCGGGCGGCTGGTCGGTGCCGGGCTGTTTGCTCTGGTTGGTTTCGGCGTCGCCGCCCTTGCCACCTGGAACGTCGCCGATCCGAGCTTTTCGCACGCCACCGACAATATCGTCACCAATGCAATGGGTTATGCCGGCGCCGTCTTTTCCGACATTGCCATGCAGTTCTTCGGACTTGCCGCCGTTGCGGCGCTGGTGCCGGCGGTGATCTGGGGATTTCTGCTGTTTACCGCGCGCGGCGTCGACCGGCTGCCGAAACGGGCACTGGCCTGGTTCGGGTTTTCGCTGCTTGGCGCGGCAATTGCCGGCTGCGTGGTGCCGCCCAAGACCTGGCCGCTGCCGACCGGCCTCGGCGGCGTCTTCGGCGACATGGTGCTCAATGTCCCGGGCCTGGTCATCGGCGGCTATCCGACCGGCCTCGTCGCCAGCGTGCTCGCCGTGCTCCTGGCAGCGCCGGCGCTGTGGGTATTCTTGTATGGTTCGGCGCTGATTTCGCGCAAGAACGGCTTTGCCGTCCTCGAACAGCCTGCAGTGCCCGATCCGCAGGACGACCTGCTTTTCGACAATGAAGAGGACGAGGGCGACGAAGGTATATTGGCGCTTGGCGCCATCACCCACTGGTGGCTGTCGCTGCGGGCCTATCTGCGCCGCCGCGCCGCGCGCCGCCGCGAGCGCGACGATTTCGAGCCGGAGATGGAACCGCGCCCCAGCGCCTGGCGGCGGGCGGCCGAACGGGTCGAATCGGCCGAGTTCGCCGAGGCGCGGATGAGCCCGGGCGGGCGCGCCCGCGTCGAGCCGGAATTCTTCGCCGCCATGGTCAACGACCGCAGTGCCTCGATCGACCCTGACGATGCCGACGTCTTCGATAACGACGACAATGACGACGACATGGATTTCGCGCCCGAGCCGGCCGGCCAGCGCCGCGCCGCGCCGACGGCCAAGGTGCAGAACTTCCGCTCCGACGCGGCGACACGCGTCGAGGCGCCGGCGCCGCGGCCGGCCCCCGGCGCCCGCGTCCAGCGCGAGGCGCAGACTTCGCTGATCGGCTCGGAAAAATTCGAGATGCCGTCGCTGCACTTCCTGTCGGAACCAAAGAACGTGGTGCGCGACGCCAGCCTGTCCAAGGACGCGCTGGAGCAGAACGCCCGCCTGCTCGAGGGCGTGCTGGAGGATTTCGGCGTCAAGGGCGAAATCATCCATGTGCGTCCAGGTCCGGTCGTCACGCTCTACGAGCTGGAACCGGCGCCCGGCATCAAATCGTCGCGGGTCATCGGCCTGTCCGACGACATCGCCCGCTCGATGAGCGCCATCGCCTGCCGTGTCGCCGTGGTGCCCGGCCGCAACGCGATCGGCATCGAATTGCCGAACGCCAGGCGCGAGACGGTTTATTTGCGCGAGATCATGGCCAGCCGCGATTTCGAAACCACCAAGGCCAAGCTGGCGCTGGCGCTGGGCAAGACCATCAATGGCGAGGCGGTGATCGTCGACATCGCCAAGATGCCGCACGTGTTGGTCGCCGGCACCACCGGCTCGGGCAAGTCCGTCGCCATCAACACCATGATCCTGTCGCTGCTCTACCGGCTGACGCCGCAGGACTGCCGGCTGATCATGATCGATCCAAAGATGCTGGAGCTCTCGGTCTATGACGGCATTCCGCATCTTCTGACGCCGGTCGTCACCGATCCGAAGAAGGCGGTGGTGGCGCTGAAATGGACCGTGCGGGAGATGGAGGACCGCTACCGCAAGATGTCCAAGGTCGGCGTCCGCAACATCGACGGCTTCAACGCGCGCGTGCAGCAGGCCGAGAAAAAGGGCGAAAGGATCTCGCGCACCGTGCAGACCGGCTTCGACCGCCAAACCGGCGAGGCGATCTACGAGACGGAGAACCTCGACCTCGAGCCGATGCCCTACATCGTCGTCATCATCGACGAGATGGCCGATTTGATGATGGTCGCCGGCAAGGACATCGAAGGCGCAGTGCAGCGCCTGGCGCAGATGGCGCGCGCCGCTGGCATCCATGTCATCATGGCGACGCAGCGGCCGTCGGTCGATGTCATCACCGGCACCATCAAGGCGAATTTCCCGACCCGCATCTCCTTCCAGGTGACATCGAAGATCGACAGCCGCACCATCCTGGGCGAGCAGGGCGCCGAACAGCTGCTCGGCATGGGCGACATGCTCTACATGGCCGGCGGCGGCCGCATCCAGCGCGTGCACGGTCCCTTCGTCTCCGACGACGAGGTGGAGAAGATTGTCGCGCATCTGAAATTGCAGGGCGTGCCGGAATACCTCGACGCCATCACCGAGGACGACGACAAGGATGACGATGAGCCGACGGGCAAAGGCAGTGGCGGCGGCGACGGCGGTAATTTCGAGGATTCCGACGATCCCTACGACCAGGCGGTCGCGGTGGTGCTGCGCGACGGCAAGGCCTCGACCAGCTACATCCAGCGCCGGCTCGGCATCGGCTACAACCGCGCCGCCTCGATCATCGAGAAGATGGAGAAGGAAGGCATTGTCGGCCCGGCCAACCATGCCGGAAAACGCGAAATCCTGGTGCCGACGGAGGACGACAAGTTCTAGAGCGCGTCCGCGCCGGCAACTTTGAACCTTTTGGCGCGTTGCAACGACGGGCGCCGTGCGGCCCGCCAAACTTAAGCCCAACTGGGGGGTCAGACCAATATAACGAGCAAGCAATCAGATGATGGTGACCGGCATGAAAAACGCAACTCTCGCCCCAAGCAGGGATTTCGCCCCAACCCGCCGGCAGGTGCTCGGCCTCGGCCTGGTCCTGGCCGGTGCGGCGGCCGCCAATGTCGTGCCCGGCTTCCAGCTGCTGGCGTCGGCGCAAGCAGCGGTTCCGGCGACGGCGCAGAAGATCGCCGATCATTTCTCCTCGGTCAAATCGATGAGCGGCGAGTTCGTGCAGTTCGGACCCAAGGGCGAGCAGACCGGCGGCAAGTTCTTTCTGGAACGGCCGGGCAAGATCCGCTTCAATTATGACGGCGCCTCGAATTTCAGGGTGATTTCCGACGGCAAGTCGGTGGTCATCCTCAACAAGAAGCTGCGGACGTCCGACCTCTATCCGCTGTCGAAGACGCCGCTGAAGCTGCTGCTCGACGACAAGATCGATCTGTCGGGCGGGCGCGTCAGAAGCGTCAAGGAAGAGGACGATCTCACCACCATCCAGCTTGCCGACAAATCGGTGTTCGGCAATTCGAAGATCACCATGATGTTCGATCCGAAATCTTATGAATTGCGGCAGTGGACCATCACCGATGCGCAAGGCAAGGACACGACGGTGATGATCTTCAACACCAAGGAGGGCGTCAGCTTCGCCCCCGACACCTTCGCCATCGACTATACGGCGAACCGCGAGCTGAACACCAAGACGCGGTAACTTCCTACTGCTGCGGGATAGCTTTTCCCGCGTTGGTGCGGGCGGCTTGTTTTTGCGGTGCGCGGCTGGCAGTAGTTTCCGCGATTGACTTCCGGCGGAGCCATCCGGCGGATCTTGCGTGGAACCCCACATGCCGTTTTCCGTCGCTACCTGGAACATCAACTCCGTCCGGCTGCGCATGCCGATCGTCGAGCGCCTGCTGGTCGAGCATGCGCCGGACGTGCTCTGCCTGCAGGAAACCAAGGTTCCGGACGAATTGTTTCCGGAGAAGGCGTTCCGCAAGCTCGGCTACGAGCACATCGCCTTCCATGGCCAGAAGGGCTATCACGGCGTTGCCACCATAGCGCGGCGGCCGATCGAGGTGGTCGAAAAGCGCCGCTTCTGCGAGATCGACGACAGCCGGCATCTGTCGGTCACCGTCAACGCCGGCGGCAAAACGATCCTGCTGCACAATTTCTACGTTCCGGCCGGCGGCGACGAGCCCGACCCGGCCGTCAACCGCAAGTTCAAGCACAAGCTCGATTTCGTTGCCGAGATGAACGCCGTGCGGGCCGAGCATGACGAGCACTCCGGCTCGATCCTGGTCGGCGACCTCAACATCGCGCCGCTCGAGCACGATGTCTGGTCGCACAAGCAGCTCCTCAATGTCGTCAGCCATACGCCGGTCGAGACGGAAAACTTCGAGGCAATGCGGCTCGCCGGCGACTGGATCGACCTGATGCGGCTCAATGTGCCTTACGAGGAGAAACTCTACACCTGGTGGAGCTATCGCGCCCAGGATTGGCAGGCCTCAAATCGCGGCCGCCGCCTCGACCATGTCTGGTCGTCGCCAAACCTGGTGCCGCATTTTGCCGGCTATGAAATCCTGCGGCCGGCGCGCGGCTGGGAACGGCCCTCGGACCATGTGCCGGTGATCGGGCGTTTCAACCTGGATTAGCTTTGTCTCGCCTCAGCGAAACCTGAAGCTATCCGCGATGTAGTCGGGACGGGCGTTCAGCGTGGCGAAAACGTCCTCCAGGTCAGGCGCCCCCGCCAATATGCCCGACAGGACCAGCGTCGTCGCGACACCGACGCCGTTGCCGCCGGCGATGTCGTGCTCGACGCTGTCGCCGACGCAGACCACGCTGTCGCGCTCCGGGTGGCCCGCCAGTGCCAGCGCTGCCTCGAATATCTGCGGATTGGGCTTGCCAATGCGCACCACGCTGCCGCCGAGGCTCTCATAGAGATCGGCGAGCCGGCCGGCGCCGAAGCGAGGGCCGACGGCAGTCAGCATGATCTTGTCGGGATTGGTGCAGAAGCATGGCACCCGCCGCGCCGCCGCCGGACCAAGAAGCCGGCGATAATGGTCGAGGTCGTAGCGATCGCCCTCGCTGGCGGAAATCAGCACCAGTTCGGCATCGTCGCCGTCCTTGGCCAGGACGAAGGGCAGGCCGTCGACAGCCGAACGGTCATTGTCGCGGCGGATCAGCAGGCATTTTGTCTGCGGGCGCAGGGCTCCGGATGCTGCCATTTGGTGGAAAGAGCGCCACGCCACCTCGCCGGAGGAGACAAAGTGATCCCAGCTTCCCGGTTCGAAGCCGAGCTTCAGCAGGCGGCGCTCATTGGGTTGCGCCCGCTTGCCGGAATTCGAGATCAGTACGATGGTCTTGCCGGCGCGCTTGAGTGCCGACAACGCGTCGACAGCACCTGGATAGGCGCTGGTGCCGTCGTGCAGCACACCAAATTGGTCGAGCAGGAACACCTGATAGCGGTCGGTCAGCGCGGCGATGCCGTCGAGGTGTTGAATTGCCTTGGCCGTCATAAAAGCCCCGCTGCGCTTGCGCCCATCAGCGCCAGCCGCGCCGTGCCGGCAGCGGCCTCCTCCGAAAGAGCCGGCACCAGAGCGACGCCAAGCTTGCGCTGCCGGATCGCTGTCCAGGCCGGATTGGCCGCACCGCCGCCGACGCTCCTGACCGATGTCAGCCGGGGGGCGCCGAGTTCGGCAAGCCGGCGATAGCCGAGCGCTTCGATCGCCGCAATACCCTCGAACATCGCTTTCAGATAGTCGGCGTCGTCGGCGGGCCGCGGCTCGAGGCGCGGCGGCAGCGCCGGATCGGCTATGGGGAAGCGTTCGCCCGGCGCCGGCAGCGGGTAATAATCGAGGCCGGTCTTCGTCGCCGGGTCGATTTTTTTGCTGAGTTCGACAATGCGGGCGACGGGGAAATGCTGGGCCAGCACCTTGCCGCCGGAGTTCGAGGCGCCGCCCGCCAGGTAGGTGTCACCCAGCCGATGGCTGTAGATGCCGAATTGCGGCGCCGAGATCGGCCGGTCGGAGAGGATCTTGATGGTCAGCGACGAGCCGAGCACAGTGACGCCGTCGCCCGCCGCCGTCGCGCCGGTTGCCAGGAACGACGCACAGCCATCGGTCGTGCCGGCGACCACGACCACGTCGCGCGGCAGGCCGAACATTTTCGCGGCGCTGGCGGTGAGCGTGTCCGTGACATCGCCCGGCCGCACGACGCGGGGCAGGAATTCCATGCGCACGCCGGTCGCCGCGATCCAGTCCGGCCAGCGCCTGGCCCCGACGTCGTAGCCGGTCTTCAGGGCATTGTTCTCGTCGCTGACATCGAAGCGGCCGGAAAACTGTCCGGCGATCCAGTCTGCCTGGTGCAGCACAGTGGCGACGCCGGGCAGGTGCTGGAAAGACAGCGCCTTGGCGAGACCGGAGGTCGCCCCGAGTGCAGCGCTCGTTGCCGGTGCCGCGTCGGCTATTGCTGTCAGGATAGTGTCGTCAGCGACCTTGTCGTTGTACATCAGCGGTTCGGCCAGCGGCCGCCCGGCGCCGTCGACCGGCAGCAGCGTGCCCGACGTACCGTCGACGGCGATCGAGCGCACTGCCGCGCGATCGATACATTTGAGCAGTTCCGCCAACGTCGCGCCGACCGCCTCCCACCATATTGCGGGGTCACGGCCGTTCGGCCCAAATCGCTCGAGGGCAATAGCGGAATGCGCGGCAACGGAAAAGTCCGGACGCATGGCGACGGCGCGCGCGCCGGATGTGCCGATGTCGATGCCGATGGCAAGCGGGCCAGACGAACGCGACATGTCAGCTGCCTCCGGCATTGAGTTTCTGGCGATATTTTTCGGCGTCCCAGTTGATCAGCTCGTCATTCTCCGCCGCTGTCAGATAATTCAGCTTCGCCGAGACATCGATCCGCGCCGTCACGTCGGAAAGGCAGCGCTGCATGGCGTCGGCACCGGCGCCGGCGTCGCCGCGCATCAACACGCCGAGTCCAGGAAACAGGATCGCCACGGGTGCGGCGCCGCAGCGCTCGATGACGCGCTTCACACCCTCGTCCGGTCTCGCCACGACCGAGCCTTCGCCGAGAAAGATGACGTGGTCGGGGTAGAGGCTGCCACCCGAAGCCATGCGGCAGCTTTCAGGGTCGATCGCCACCGCATGCGCCTCAACGTCCGCCGGCAATCTGTAGTCGCTGTCGCCGGCGCGCGCCGTCAATGCCGCGATGTCCGGTTCCGCCACCTGGCGCGGCGGCCGCGCCAACAGTCGTGTCACGCGCCGCAGCAGCATGTCGGCCGCGGCGACGGTCTCGGCTGCAACGACCAGGCCGTGATTGCCGAGGATCAGGATATCCACGCCTGGCCGAAGGCGCTCGGCGATACCCTGCGCGAGCGGCAGTCCCGGCCGGCGATAGGGAATATACGCCCATTGATGGCCGTTGAGCCGCCTGGCGGCCTCGGCCTCGCAGTCGGCCTGCACGGCCAGCGAAATGGTCTCGACGCAGTGAACATGCAGAACGATGCGCTGCGGCATCAGCGCATGCACGGTGGTCTCGATCGACGGGCGCAAGCCGCGCGCGTTGAGGGCGTCGACAGTGAAGGCCTGCGGCTGTTCGGCGGCCGGGTCGCGCCGTTCGATGGCGTCGAGCAATGGCGGGATGCCGACCGGCACCATGATGTCGGCGATGAGCGCGTCCTTCAGCCAGGTGCCGGAGGCCTTGATCCAGAGCGTGTCGCCGGCTTTCAGCGAGGTGTTGCCGCCGGCGGCCTGGGTCAGATGCGGGTCGCTGCCGATGGCGGCCGAAAGCGACCGCAGCGCTGCCAGTTCCTGCGCATCCGCAGTGATCGTCATCGAAATTCCTCTACAATCCGGCCGCGCGGCCACGGCTTTGGACGTCCCGGTGCCGGGACGAAGACCCATGCTGGTATCGCAGATGCGAGTAAGTTACGTCAACAGTGATGTTATCGCGTCAAATCAGGCTTGCAATCCGAGGGCCGTTGAGTAAGTTGCACCAATTGCCATGCAAAACGGCAATGCCGTGCAAAATGCTTGGGAGGCAAGCGCATTGGGAGGTAAGGGTTGAGCGACTCCGGCCGCCAGCGTCAGATTGTCGAGCTTTTGCGGGACCGGCCTTTCGCATCGGTGCGCGAGCTGCAGGAGCGGCTTGGCGTATCGGCGGCGACGGTGCGGCGCGACATCGACAAGATCGACGAGGCCGGCGAAGCGCGCAAGGTCTATGGCGGCATCTCGGCGCTCGATGGCGCTTCGCAAGCCGGCGTCGCCTATGCCAGGCCCTATGACGAGAACCGCGACCTCGCCGTCGAGGCGAAGCGGCAGATCGCCGCTCTCGCCGCCACCATGGTGCGCGACGGCGACGCGGTCATCGTTCATGGCGGTTCGACCTGCTTCCATCTCGGCGTCAAGCTCGCCGACCGCAACATCCGCCTCTACACCAACTCGATGCCGCTCGCGGCCTATCTCAGCGACCACGGCCATTGCAGCCTCACCGTCGCCGGCGGCGAACTGCACCGCGAGCCGGGCATCATCCATTCGCTGACGCAGACGGTGCCGTTCTACGCCTCGAAGTTCTTTCTCGGCGCGCAAGGCATCGGCCAGGAAGGCCTTCTGGAATCGCACCCGCTGCTGGTCCGCTCGATCGTCGAGCTCAGCCTCTGCGCCGACCAGATCGTCGTGCTGGCCGACAGCCGAAAACTGTCGATCCACGCGCGCAATGTGGCACTGCCGCTGTCGCGGATCGGCACGCTGGTCACCGATGACGGCCTGTCCGAGACAGATGCCCGCATGCTCGAAGATGCCGGCGTCATGGTGCGGATCGCGGCTTCCTCGGGAGGCGCCCAGTGAACATCGCCGTCCTCGATTTCGGCAAGACCAATTCGAAGCTGTTCGTCTTCGGCCAGGACGGACAGATCCTCGACGAGCGCCGCAGCCAGCCGAGCTGGATCCACAAAGGCGGCTTCAGCGTGCTTGACGAGCCAGCGCTGCACGACTGGGCGGCTCGCGCCATCGATGCTGCAGTCGACACGCATGGCGTGGAAGGGCTGATGGTATCCGGCCATGGCTGCACCTTCGCGTTGGTCGACGAAGCCGCGCTGACGCATCCGATCCTAGATTACGAGCAGGAACCGCCAGCTGAAATCGCCGCGCAGATCGACCGCCGCATTCCGGATTTTGCCGAGACCTTTTCGCCGCGCCTGCCGCTTGGCTTCAACTACGGCCGCCACATGTTGTGGCTGAACGAGGTGGAGCCCGGTGCCTTCGCCGCAGCGAGATCGATCCTCGGCTACCCCCAATATTGGAGCTGGCGGTTTGGCGGCCGGCCGGTATCGGAAGTGTCGTATCTTGGCTGCCACTCGCATTTATGGGCGCCGCGCAAACGCGATTTCAGCTCGCTGGTCGATGCCGAGGGCTGGCGCGGCCAGATGCCCGCCTTCGAGCGCGCCGGCGCGGTGATCGGCGAGCAGCGCTTCGGCCAGGCCGCGAAGCCAGTCGCCATCCATAATGGCGTCCACGACAGCAATGCCGCGCTCCATGCCTACCGCCGGCAGCAGCTCGGGCCGGTGACCGTGGTCTCGACCGGCACCTGGGTGGTCGTGCTCAATCCCGACTGCCCGCTCGACGCACTCGACGGCGAGCGCGACATGCTGGTCAATGTCGATGTCGATGGCGGCCCGGTGCCAACCGTCCGCTTCATGGGCGGGCGCGAATTCGCCACGATCAGCGCCGGCTGGCAGGGCGCAATCGCGCCGTCATCGATACAACGGGTGATCGACGCCGGCATTATGGCGCTGCCGAGCTTCGCGCCCGGCGGCCCGATGCCGCACCGCCGCGGCGAACTGGTCGGGCGTACGCCCAATGCCGAGGAACGCGCGGCCATGGCGCTGCTCTATGTCGCGCTGATGGTCGATCTGTGCCTCGAGTTGATCCATTCGGACAACACAGTGATCGTCGACGGCGGCCTGAACAATGGCGGGCTGCTTGCCGCGTTGCTGGCAAAGTTGCGGCCCGGGCAGGCTTTCCTGCAGGGCGCAACGCTGGAGGGCAGCGCCACCGGTGCTGCCGCACTTGCCTTCGAAAGCGTCGGACGCGAGTTTGCCACCGAAGCGCCGGAGGCGGTGCATGCGGCAAGTTTCAGCGGCTTTGCCGGCTATCGCAACGACTGGCGCGGCCTTGCCGCCGACCGGGCTGTGGCCAGCGCAGCTGCAGGAGGTGCGCGATGAGCGCCGCCGCCCGGATCGAGACGGTGCGCCAGCCGGTGCTGGAGATGCGCCACATCTCCAAGACGTTCGCTGCGATCCGCGCCTTGCACGATGTGTCGCTGACCGTTCACGCCGGCGAGCTGCACGCGCTGATGGGCGAAAACGGTGCCGGCAAGTCGACGCTGATGAAGGTGCTGTCCGGCGCCTACCGGCCGGACCCCGGCGGCGAAATCCTGATCGACGGCGTGCCGGCCGCGACGGGCGACCCGATCAAGGCGCGCGCCGCCGGCATTGCGGTCATATATCAGGAGCTGTCGCTGGCGCCTAATCTGTCGGTAGCGCAGAACATTTTTCTCGGCAACGAGCCGCGACGGTTCGGCGTTGTCGACCGCGAGCAGTGCAATCGGCGCGCCAGCGAGATCATCGCGCGGCTCGGCGTGACCTTCTCGGCGCGCACTCCGGTCGCAAGCCTGTCGCTCGGCGAGCGACAGCTGGTGGAAATCGCCCGCGCGCTGTCGACCAATGCGCGCATCATCGTCATGGACGAGCCGACCACGTCGCTGACCTCGCGTGAGACCGACCGGCTGTTCGACGTGATCGCGACGCTGAAGTCGCAAGGCATCGCCATTATCTACATCAGCCACCGCATGGAAGAGGTCTACCAGCTCGCCGACCGCGTCAGCGTGCTACGCGACAGCGGCTATGTCGGCACGCTCGACCGCGCCGACCTGAACGCCTCGCGCCTGGTATCGATGATGGTCGGGCGCGATCTGTCGACGTTCTACAAGAAGGATCACCGTCCGCCGGACAGCAAGCGCGCCATCGCGCTGTCGGTGCGCGGCATGTCGGACGGCAATCTCATAAAGAATTGTTCCTTCGACCTCCACAAGGGCGAGGTGCTGGCACTGGCCGGCCTGGTCGGCTCGGGCCGCACCGAACTGGCACGGCTGATCTTCGGCGCCGACAGGCACACATCAGGCATGCTGGAGCTCGGCGGCAAACCGATATCCATCGGTTCGCCGAGCGAGGCGCTCGATGCCGGCATCGCCTACCTGACCGAGGACCGCAAGCAACTTGGCCTGTTTCTCGACATGTCGATCTCCGACAATATCAGCATGGGCGTGCTGGCAAAGGACGCGAAGGCCGGCGGTTTGCGCGACTTCACGGCTGCCGAAAAGCGCGCCGCCAAGGCGGTGTCAGAGCTCTCCATCCGCACCAGCTCGGTGCAGGCCAATGCCGGCTCGCTGTCGGGCGGCAACCAGCAGAAGGTGCTGCTCGCCCGCCTGCTGGAAACCGAGCCGCAGGTCGTCATCCTCGATGAGCCGACCCGCGGCGTCGATGTCGGGGCCAAGTCGGAAATCTATCGGCTGATCGACAACCTAGCCAAGAAAGGCATCGCCATCCTGATGATCTCCAGCGAACTGCCGGAGGTGATAGGCATCGCCGACCGCGTGCTGGTGATGCGCGACGGCACCATTGCCGGCGAGGTGACGGCGTCGGAGGGCGAGCCGCTGCGGCAGGAAGCGATCATGGAACTTGCAACGGGAGCGGCTCAGCGATGACCGACAAGGTGGCCGACACGATGAAAGCGGACGACCGGGCGGTCGGCAGGAGTACGAGGTGGCGTACCGTCGTTGCCGCACTCGGCATGCTGCCGATCCTGATCCTGCTGGCGGTCGGCTTCCAGTTCATCAATCCGCGCTTTTTCACCCAGACCAATCTGCTGATCGTCATGCAGCAATCGTCGATCAACATCGTGCTGGCCGCCGGCATGACCTTCGTCATCCTGACCGGCGGCATCGACCTGTCCGTCGGCTCGATCCTTGCCGCCTCGGCGATGGTGGCAGTGATGGTGTCGCTGGTGCCCGATTGGGGACTGCTGGGGGTGCCCGCGGCCATTCTCGTCGGGCTCGGTTTCGGCGTCATCAACGGGCTGCTGATCGCCTATATCAAGCTGCCGCCCTTCATCGTCACGCTGGGATCGCTGACCGCCGTGCGCGGCGTCGCCCGCCTGCTCGGCCAGGACACGACGGTGTTCAACGCGGACCTGCCGTTCGACTTCATCGGCAACGGCTCGCTGTTCGGCATTCCGTGGCTGGTAATCATCGCGCTGGCGGTCGTCGTCCTGTCCTGGCTGGTGCTCAAGCGCACCGTGCTCGGCACCTGGATCTACGCCGTCGGCGGCAACGCCGAGGCCGCCAGGCTGACCGGCATCAAGGTGCCGCTGGTGCTGCTCTTCGTCTACGGCGTTTCCGGCCTTCTGGCCGGCCTTGGCGGCGCCATGTCGGCGGCCCGGCTCTATGCCGCCAACGGGCTTCAGCTCGGCCAGTCCTACGAACTCGACGCCATTGCCGCAGTCATCCTCGGCGGCACCAGTTTCGTCGGCGGTGTCGGCTCGATCTGGGGCACGCTGATCGGCGGCCTGATCATCGCCGTGCTGTCCAACGGGCTCATCCTCGCCGGTGTTTCGGACATCTGGCAGTACATCATCAAGGGATTGGTCATCATCGTGGCGGTCGCCCTCGACCGTTACCGGCTCCAGGCAGGAGCAAGAACGTGATGGCCCTTAGTCGCCGGCATCCAACGAGCCGGTTTCATGTGTAACGCACCGTGAGAGGCGCGGGGCATCAGGAGGAAAATAAAATAATGAAGACCATCGCTAAACTGCTCTGCGGCGTCGCCCTTGCGGCCGCCGTCATCGCGCCGGCATCGGCAAAGGATCTGAACAAGGTCGGCATCTCGGTCGGACTGCTCGGCAACCCGTTCTTCGTCGCCACCATCAAGGGCATCGAGGACGCGGCCAAGAAGATCAACCCGAATGTGCAGGTGACCTCGGTATCGGCCGACTACGATCTCAACAAGCAGGTATCGCAGGTCGATTCCTTCATCGCTGCCGGTGTCGACGTCATCATGCTCAACGCAGTCGATGCCAAGGCGATCGCGCCGGCGGTGAAGAAGGCGCAGGCGGCCGGCATCGTCGTTGCCGCTTTCGACGTTTCGGCGCCGGGCGCCGACGTCACCGTGATGACCAACAACGTCAAGGCCGGCGAAGAGGCGTGCCAGTATCTGGTCGATAATACCGGCGGCAAGGGCGACTATGTCATCCTCAATGGCCCGGCCTCGTCGTCGATCCTGGAGCGGGTCAAGGGCTGCAAGGACGTGCTGGCAAAGCACCCGGACATCAAGATCCTTTCCGACGACCAGAACGCCGAAGGCTCGCGTGACGGCGGCCTGAAAGTGTTCCAGTCGCTGCTGACGCGTTTCGACAAGATCGACGCGGTCTTCGCCATCAACGATCCGACGGCGATCGGCGCCCAGCTTGCGGCCAAGCAGCTCAACCGCTCGGAGTTCATCTTCACCGCGGTCGACGGTGCACCCGATATCGAGAAGGAACTCGCCTCCGGCACGTCGATGATCAAGGCCTCGGCCTCGCAGGATCCCTATGTGATGGCCGGCCAGTCGCTGACGATGGCGGCTGACCTGCTTGCCGGCAAGAAGCCGGCCGAGCCGACTGTGCTGCTCGACCCGAAGCTGATCACGGCCGACAATTTGAAGGATTACAAGGGCTGGACCGCGGCTCGCTAAGCCTCCCAAGCCTGGTGCGGCTGGGATGACCGGCCGCACCTTTTTGTCCGAGCATCGGATTGCCAAAACCGCTTTGGACTTGGGTCAGCTGGAAATAACCGGAGACGATCATGTCGCGAATCGGAATCCATTCATTCGTCTGGTCGGCGAGCTCGGCGCAGGGCGACCTCGAGCGGACGCTGGCCAACACCAGGGAAGCCGGCTTCGACCTGATCGAATTCTCCTATCTCGACCCCGCCAATGTCGACATTGACGGCTTGGCCAAGCGGATCGCCGATCTCGGCCTCGGCGTTGCGATCAGCATCGGACTGCCGGCCGACGGCGATATTTCGAGCGCCGACAAAACGATTGCCGCGCACGGCGTCGAAATCCTGGAACGTACGATCGCGCTGACCCGCGATCTCGGCGGCCAGAAGGTTGCCGGCATCCTCAGCACCAGCCACGGCTTGCAGAGCGAGGCGCCAACGCGTGACCAGTGGGACCGCAGCGCCGGCACGCTGGCCAAGGTGGCGGACACGGCAAAATCAGCCGGCGTCACCCTCAACCTCGAAATCGTCAACCGCTTCGAAAGCAATCTGCTCAACACCGCCGCGCAAGGCATGGCCTTCATCGCGGACAGCGGCTCCGACAATATCTTCCTGCATCTCGACAGCTTCCACATGAACATCGAGGAGGCCGATGTCGGCTTGGCCATTCGCAATGCGGTCGGGAAGATCGGCTATGTCCATATCGGCGAGAGCCATCGCGGTTTCCTCGGCACCGGCAATATCGATTTTGCCGCGATATTCGATGCGCTGACCGCCATCGGCTACAGCGACGACCTCAGCTTCGAATCCTTCTCCTCGGAAATCGTCGACGCGAACCTGTCGCGGAAAACCGCGATCTGGCGCAATCTGTGGACCGACAACATCGAGCTGGCCAAACATGCGCGCCGCTTCATTGCGCTCGGACTGGAGACGGCACGGCGCAAGGCCGAGCTTGTTTCCGCAACGCACCGGCCCTGAGCCCTCGCAGTTCCGAAGTCGATCTGGTTAGGCCAGAGGCGCTATATTAGCCGGCAAAACGCGGCCCAAGTTCCTCGATGCGGCGGATCATCGCCTGGAAATCCTCCAAAATGCGCTGGTGCAGGTGAACCGCCAGTTCCGGGTATTCCTCGAGGATGCGGCGGAACATCTTGCGGCTGAGCCGCAGCACTTCCGAATCGATTTCGGCGGAGGCGCTGGTCAGCCGGTTGGTGTCGGCGATCAGCGCCAGTTCGCTGAGCATGGTGCCGGGGCCGACGGTGCCGATCGGGATGCGCTCGCCGTCGTGCTCGCGGTAGAGGACGATGCGGCCGCTGACCACGATGTAGGCCGAATCAGCCTCGTCGTCCTCGCGGTAAAGCTTGTGGTCGGCTTTCAACATGGTGGTTTCGGCGCCGAAGGCGAGCAGACGCAGCTGTTCCTGCGTAAAGCCCTCGAAGAGCCTCACGGTGGACAGGATGCGGATGTCGTCATCCAGCGCCATCTAGCTATGTCCCCGAACCGTCAGTCCGACTCCTCCCCTACGAGGCCGATCCAAAACCACCTCCAGCCTCAGGACCGTACCCGAAAAGCGCCCCGCCCGGATCGCTTATTTGAATAATGAAATGTTTAAGGAACCAGCTTGTAGCCGCCGCTTTCTGTCACGAGAATTTCCGCGTTGGAAGGATCGCGCTCGATCTTCTGGCGCAGCCGGTAGACGTGAGTTTCGAGCGTATGCGTGGTGACGCCGGAATTGTAGCCCCAGACTTCCTCCAGCAGCACGTCGCGGGTCACCACCTTCTGGTCGGCACGATAGAGATATTTGATGATCGAGGCTTCCTTTTCGGTCAGCCGCACCTTGGCGCCGCGCGGGTCGATCAGAAGCTTCTGGCTGGGCTTGAACGTGTAGGGGCCGACCGAGAAAGTGGCGTCCTCGCTCTGTTCGTGCTGGCGCAACTGCGCGCGGATGCGGGCCAGCAGCACGGCAAAACGGAACGGCTTCGTCACATAGTCGTTGGCGCCGGCCTCGAGGCCAAGGATGGTGTCGGAATCGGTATCATGGCCGGTCAGCATGATGATCGGCGCCTTGTAGCCGCCCTTGCGCAATATCTTTACCGCCTCGCGGCCATCCATGTCGGGCAGGCCGACATCCATGATGAGCAGGTCGATGAGCCCGCCACGCGCCGTGGCGACGCCTTTGGCGGCGGTCGCTTCCTGCAGGACATCGAATTCCTCATAAAGCGACAATTGCTCGACAAGGGTGCCGCGCAGGTCGTCATCGTCGTCGACGATCAGAATGGTGCGTGAAGTCATGGATCAATCCGTTGTTTTGAAAAGAGATTTCAGTTGACCGCTGCCTGTTTATGCGGAAGCTGACCGGCACAACAGCCGTTCACAGTGATTTGTTCCGTGGCACGATCATACAAGAAAAAACACGATCGCAATGCAGTCGGCGCAATTTTGCCGAAAGGGCTCACCGTGCTCACCGTGCGCGCGCGCCCCGGCCAACCCAGCCAGGGCTTTCTGCAGGCCGGCAAACTGGTGTTTCCATGTGCGCTGGGGCATGGCGGCATCTCGGCCGGCAAGCGCGAGGGCGACGGCGCCACGCCGCTTGCCTCGATGCGGATATTGTCGGGATATTTTCGCGGCGACCGTTTTGCCGGCGGCCGCCGGACGCGGCTGGCGATGACGCCGATCGGCCGCGACCTCGGCTGGTGCGAAGTGCCTGGGGACCGCAACTACAACCGCCCGGTCAAAATCCCCTATGGCGCCAGCCATGAGCGGATGCTGCGCACCGACGATCTCTATGACGCCTGCCTGGTGCTGGACTGGAACATTGTGCCGCGCCGGCGCGGGCGCGGCAGCGCCATCTTCTTCCACCTGGCGCGCGCCGGCTTCACGCCGACGCAAGGCTGCGTCGCGGTAACGGCCCGTACCATGGCACGGCTGCTGCCGCTGCTGTCGGAGCGGACGGTGGTAAGGGTGGTAAGGTAAGGGAGTAGGGGAATAGGGGAATAGGGGAATAGGGGAATAGGGCAGTAAGAGTAGAGACAGGGGCGGGCGCGCCGCTTAGCTTTCCTACTCCCCTACTCCCCTACTCCCCTACTCCTTTGCCACCCTATGTCGAGAAGGCCGAGCCGGCCGAGTTCGCGGTCCATGGCGCGTGCGATGTCCTTGCGTTCGCCGCCGATGTCGCGCAGCTGGCGATCGGAGAGATCCTCGACATTTTCGTAGGGAAGACTGACCGCGATTTTTGCGTGCCGAAGCCAGTCAAGCATGGCGCGCAGCCAGGCCGGGCGGAGGGTTACCGAGCGCAAGGCGATGTCAGACATGGTGCAATCCGCTTCTCCGGACATCAAATCCGGTTTGATGTTTCTTCGATGTTCAGAGCATGGCGGATTGAAATTAAAACGAGAAACGAGTAGTTTTTTCTGCATCTTCAATTTTTGTTTGATGATTGGAATGCTCGACCGAACCCTCCTCGTCTGGCACTGATGGCGCGCCTGCTGCCTGGAACCCGTGCGCTGCGGACGCTGGAGGCAGCGGCGCGGCACCTCAATTTCACCCGCGCCGCCGACGAGCTCGGCCTGACGCCGGCAGCGGTCAGCCATCAGATCAAGGAAATCGAGGATCAGCTCGGCATCGTGCTGTTCACACGCACCAGCCGCACGATCCGGCTGACCGAGGCGGGCGCGGTGCTGTTCGAAGCTTCGACCGATGCGCTCGACCTGCTTGGCCGGGCCGTCTCACGGGCGCAGAAGGCGGCGCGTGGATCGGCGCTGCTGAAGGTCACCCTCGATGCGCAATTCGCGACGAAGTGGCTGATGCGGCGCGTCGACGATTTTCGCAAGCAGCATCCGGCAATCGAGCTGCGTTTCGACATCAGTTACGAGGTGCGCGACTTCGATCGCGACGACGTCGATCTCGGCATCCGTTTCGGCACCGGCAAATATCCGGGGCTTCGCTCGCACCGGCTGTTCGAAAACGTCATCATCCCCGTCTGCAGCCCGGCCTTGCTGCGGGCGGGGCCGCGGCTGAAAGAGCCGCGCGACCTGTTCCATCATACGCTGGCCCATATCGAGTGGTCGCGCCAGGGCGTCACCTGGCCGAACTGGAGCATGTGGATGGCGGCGGCGGGCGTCGACGATTTCGACGACAGCCGGACCATCGTGTTCGGCAATTCGACGGATGCCGTCCAGGCCGCGCTCGACGGCAACGCGGTCGCGCTCGCCGATTTCGCCATGGTGGCAAACGACCTTTCGGAAGGTAGGCTGATCCGGCCGTTCGAACTCGGCATCAAGGTCGCGCCCGAATTCGCCTATTTCCTGGTCTATCCCGAAAGTGCGGCGAATGATCCGCGCATTGCCGCCTTTCGCGATTGGCTTCTCGACGAAATCGCAAGAACCCCGACCTGACGTTCAGCCCGCCGCCGCGCCGAACCAGCCGATCACCGCGCCGATGAGAAGCAGCACGCCGAGCCAGTGACCGACATCGATGAGCGTCAGATCCCAGCCGAAACCTTCGTAGCGATGGTTGACCGAAAGCGTGGTGGCGACGAACCCCAGCCAGAGAACGAAGCCGAAGATCACCCCGGCAAGCAGGCTCGGCTCGCCGCCGGTTACGGCGCCGATGATCAGCGACATGACCAGCGCCATGACGAGCTCCGCGATGAAGGAGACGACGAAGGGCAGCATCGATTTGCTCATCGTCGCCGGATCAAGCTTGGCGGCCTTCAGCCACGGCTTGCTCAAGCCCATGTACCAGGCCCCGCCGAACAACCACGCCACGACGGCGGCGACGATTACCGCCAGCCAATTGATTGCTGAAAAATCCATGGTTCCCTCCGGTCGATTGCGCGATGGAACGCCTGTTCGGCGATGCCGTCAAGCAAGACGCCAGACGGTGGTGCGCTTGACCTCGGCGTCCTCCAGCGCCCGGGTCACCGCCACTTGATAGACGGCAAGCGGCTCCAGTCCCGCCCTCGGCAGATAGGAGCGGCCGGGATCGCCGACGAGAATGTCGGCGCCGCGCGCCTTCAGCGCGACGAACCACGGCATCAGCCTGTCGGCGAAAGTTTTGTCGTAGAAGACGTCGCCGGCCAGCACCACGTCCCAGCCGGCATCGCTGCCGATGCAGTCACCGATGAGGAATTTTATCTCGGTTCCATTTGCCTCGGCATTGAGGCGGATCGCGGTCGCGCAGAATGGGTCGATATCGGCGGCGATCACCTCGGCAGCTCCGGCCTTCACCGCGGCAATGGCGACAAGGCCGGAGCCGGAGGCGAAGTCCAGCACGCGCTTGCCGCGCACCGCCGCCGGATTGTCGAGGATGTAGCGGGCAAGGCCCTGGCCGCCGGCCCAGGCGAAAGCCCAGAAGGGTGGCGGCAGGCCGATTTCGGTCAGCTCGTCCTCGGTCCGCTGCCACAGTTCGTGCGCCTCGTCGGCCAGGTGCAGGCGGATCTCCGGCACATGCGGCGGCGCCATCGGCGCCGTGTTGTCGAGGATGAATTTCCTGGCGCTGTCCGGCGTCAGCGCCGTCATGGCGCCGGCGTCAGTTCGCCCATGCGGCAAACCTCTTGCCATTCGGCCGGCGTCACCGGCTGCACGGACAGCCGCCCGAGTCGCACCAGCGCCATGTCGGCCAGCTTTGGATTGGCCTTGGCCTGCTCCAGCGTCACCGGCTTCGGCATGGCCTTGAAGGCGCGGATGTCGACGCACTCCCAGCGGGGATCGTCGGTGGTGCTGTCCTGATGGGCCAGAGCGCAGACTTCGGCGATGCCGACGATGTCCAGCCCGTCATTGGAATGGTAGAAGAAGCCGAGATCGCCGATCTGCATCGCCTTCATGTTGTTGCGCGCCGCATAATTGCGCACGCCGTCCCATTGCGTGCCGGCCTTGCCCTTGGCCTTGAGGTCCTCGAAGGAGAAGACCGAAGGTTCGGATTTGAACAGCCAGTAATTCATCTCAGTTGTCCCGTTGCCGTTGTCGGTTTGTCGCTATCCAGCGTTGGCGCTGCCCCTCACCCTTACCTCTCCCCGTAAGGACGGGGAGAGCGGTCGCCAGCGCTGGAGCTTCTCCCTTCTCCCCGTTCTTCACGGGGAGAAGGTGCCGGCAGGCGGATGAGGGGCAGCGCGAACGAACGATCATTCACTCACAGGTTTGTTGAAGCTCCAGTTCCACTGCCGGATTTCGACGCTTTCGAACAGCCCTGCCTTGGTATAGGGATCGGCCGCCGACAGGGCTCTTGCCGCAGCCAGATCGGGCGCCTCGACAACGACAAGGCTGCCGTCCGGCTTGCCGTCGGCGTCGAGGAAAGGGCCGGCGAAACCCAGTTTCTTGTCGCCGTTCAGCCCTTCCAGAAAGGCAATGTGATCGGACCGCGTGTCGAGCCGCACCTGCAGGCTTCCTGGCTTGTCCTTGCAAATCAACGCAAACAGCATCTTTCCATCTCCGCAATCGTTCGCGATTACATGTCGGTTTCGGTCTTGAGTGGCCTTGTCATCAACGCCGACACAGCCTGGTCTATGGTTATGGTGCCGTCCAGTATGGCGGCGACGGCGGCGATGATCGGCGCGTCGATCCGGCGCTCGCCGGCGATGCGGGCGGCGATTGCCGCCGTCGGCACGCCTTCGGCCAAAGGCAAGCCGGCAAGCGGCTTGCCTTGCCCCAGCGCCAGCCCATAGGCGAAATTGCGCGACTGCGCGGACGAGCAGGTGAGCAGCAGGTCGCCGAGGCCGGAAAGCCCCATCAGCGTCTCCGGCCTGGCGCCAAAGGCGGCGCCGATGCGGCGCAATTCGACGAAGCCGCGCGTCACCATCGCCGCCTGGGCGCTGGCACCGAGCCCGGCGCCGGTGACGGCACCCGCGGCAATGGCAAAGACGTTCTTCAGCGCGCCGCCGATCTCGACGCCGATCAGGTCGTCGCTCGAATAACAGCGCAGATTTTCCGCCGAAAAGCGGGCGGCAAGGTCGGTGGCCAGAGCCTCGTCGCGGGCGGCGACCACGACGGCCGTCGGCAGGCCCCTGGCGACATCGGTGGCAAAGCTTGGGCCGGACAAAGCGGCGACCGGATTTGCCGGCAGTATTTCCTCGGTGATGGACGACAGCAGCGCGCCGGTGTCGCGCTCGATGCCCTTGGCGCAGAGGACCAGCGGGACGCCTTCCGGCATATGGCTGGACGCGGCCGTCAGCATAATCCGCAACGATTGCGCCGGCGCTACCGCCAGAACGCAGTCGGCACCGTCGAGCGCCGCCTCGATGTCGCTCGTCGCCACGATGCCGGGATCGAGCGCAATGCCCGGCAGATAGCGCGGATTTTCGCCACGGTCGACCGCCGCGACGGTCTCCGGGTCGCGCGCATAGAGGCGGACGAAATGACCGGCGCGCAGCGTGGCCAGCGCCAGCGCCGTGCCCCAGGCGCCGCCGCCGAGCACGGCGACGCGCCAGCCGCTTGGCGCCTTGTGCTCGCTGCCGGTCATGCCTTGGCCCCACGCCGGCCCGAGCCGACCATCGGGGCCGAGACGCTGTCCAGCGGCCAGCGCGAGCGCGGCACGAAATCGGCGGCGTTTTCACCTGATATGCCGGCGCGCAAGCGCTCGATGCCGGCCCAGGCGATCATCGCCGCATTGTCGGTGCAGAGGTTGAGCGGCGGCGCGACGAAGCTGAACCCGGCCTGCTCGCACAGGCCCTGCAATGTCGCCTTGATGGTCCGATTGGCGGCGACGCCGCCGGCGACAACCAATGCAGGCTCGGCCTTGTCCGGGAATTGCTGACGGAACCGGGTCAGCGCCCGCGCAACACGGTCGCCCAGCGCATCCGCGACCGCCGCCTGGAACGAGGCGCAGATATCGGCGACATCCTGGTCGCTCAGCGGGGCAATCGCGGTTGCCGCCTGGCGCACCGCGGTCTTGAGGCCGGAGAAGGAAAAATCGGGCTGCACGGAGCCCTTCATCGGGCGCGGAAAGGCGAAACGCGTCGCGTCACCGGTTGCCGCCGCCTTCTCGACATTCGGTCCGCCCGGATAGGGCAGGCCGAGCATCTTGGCCGTCTTGTCGAAGGCCTCGCCAAGCGCGTCGTCGATCGTCGTCGCCCAGCGCTGGTAGTCGCCGACGCCGCGCACGGCGACGATCTGGGTATGGCCGCCGGAGACCAGCAGCAAGAGGTAGGGAAAGTCGAGGCCGTCGGTCAATCTGGCCGTCAGCGCATGGCCTTCGAGATGGTTGATGGCGATCAGCGGTTTTTTTGCTGCCGCGGCGATTGCTTTGGCCGTCATCAGGCCGACGATCAGCCCGCCGACAAGACCGGGGCCGGCGGTGGCGGCAATCGCATCGATGTCGGCGAGCTCGACGCCGGAATCGGCCAGCGCTGCCTCGATGATGCCGTCGAGCGCCTCGACATGGGCGCGCGCGGCGATCTCCGGCACGACGCCGCCGAAAGCAGCATGCTCCTCGATCTGGCTGAGCACGATGTTCGACAGGATTTGCGGCGTGCTGCGACCGTCCAGCGCCACCACGCTGGCGGCGGTCTCGTCGCAACTCGTCTCGATGCCCAGAACGCGGATCAATTCGTCGCTGTCCTCGATGATTGTGCAACCGGCCTTTCCCCGATAGGAGAAAGCCCGAAAACCTGCCGGGGGTTATCACGGACGACGCGTCATGCAAACAACCTTGAGAATCGGAACACGCGGCAGCCCGCTGGCGCTGGCGCAGGCGCATGAAACGCAGGCGCGGCTGATGGCGGCGCACGGCATGCCGGCGGAAGCTTTCGAGGTGGTCGTCATCTCGACCACCGGCGACCGCATCCAGGACCGGCCGCTGTCGGAAGCCGGCGGCAAGGGCCTGTTCACCAAGGAGATCGAGGAGGCGCTGCTGGCGCGCCGCATCGACATCGCCGTGCATTCGTCGAAGGACATGCCGACGCTGTTGCCCGAGGGGCTCGAACTGTCCGCGTTCCTGCCGCGCGAGGACGCGCGCGATGCCTTCATCGGCAAGGCGGCGCGAACGATTGCCGGCCTGCCGCAAGGCGCCAGGGTCGGTTCGTCGTCGCTGCGGCGCCAGGCGCTGATCCGGCGGATGCGGCCGGACGTCGAAGTGGTGATGTTTCGCGGCAATGTGCAGACGCGGCTGCGCAAGCTCGACGACGGCATCGCCGATGGCACAATCCTCGCCTATGCCGGGCTGAAGCGGCTCGGGCTCGAAGACGTCGTCACCGACCTGATGCCGCTCGAGGTCTTTCCGCCGGCGCCGGGGCAAGGCGCGATCTGCATCGAAAGCCGCATCGGAGACCGCGACGTGGAACAGATGCTGGCAGCGATCCACGACGGGCCGACCGGCGAGGCGCTGGCCTGCGAGCGCGCCTTCCTGGCGGCGCTCGACGGGTCCTGCCGCACGCCGATCGCCGGACATGCGACGATATCGGGCGGAACGGTTTCCTTTGCCGGGCTGATCATCTCGCCCGATGGCACGCAGTCGCATGAAGTCAGGCTGCAAGGGCCGGCGCAGGAGGCGGCGCGCATTGGCGCGGACGCCGCGGCGACCGTTCGGGCCAAGGCCGGCGAAACATTCTTCGATGGCTGGACCTGACATGCTCCGCGTCCTGGTGACGAGGCCCGAACCGGGCGCGTCGCGCACGGGGCGCCGGCTTGCGGATGCCGGCTTTCAGCCGATCCTGCTGCCATTGACCGGAACCGTGACGCTGCCGGTCGATGCCGGCGCGCTCGCTGACGCCGCGGCGGTCGCGATCACCAGCGCCAATGCCGTTCGCCATGCGCCGAAAGAGGTCATCACGGCGCTCGCCGGCTTGCCGTGCCACGCCGTCGGCAGGAAGACGGCGGAAGCCGCCCGCGCTGCCGGGTTTCTGTCGGTCAGCGAAGGCCCGGGCAATGCCGAGGCGCTGACCGATGCGCTTGCTGGCGCTTACGCGGGGCAGACGATCGTCTATCTCTGCGGGCGGGTGCGATTTCCCGGCTTCGAGGAAGGGCTGTTGGCGTCGGGCGTTCAGGTCCGCGCCATCGAGACCTACGACACTTTTGCGCTGGATTATTCCGACGAGGCCGTTCTTGCGCGCCTGTCTGTCCAGCCAGTCGAGGCGGTGCTGCTCTATTCGGCCAAGGCGGCCACGGCGATGCAGGCCCTGGCTAGCCGGCCGGCGCTGCGTAGCCTTTTCCGGGAAATGCGCTTTTTTGCCTTGTCGGGACGTATTGCCGCCGCCCTCGGCGATGTCGCCGGCGAAAGGATCCGGATTGCGCCTGAGCCCTACGAAGATGCCTTGCTGGGACTTTTGCAGGCGCCGCGCTGATGGCATTAGCGGCGGCTCTGTGCCGTGCTTGAAGGGCGGCGCCAAACGCAGGCGATTGCCCTCGGGCACATTTTGTTCTTGCTTTGTGCCGGCAGCTATGCTAGTAATTTAGTTATAGTGCCAATTGGCTCCAACGACCCGCCCGCCGAGGCGGGTTTTTTGTGTGCCGAGCATGGGCCTTGGCTTGAAACGCGGATTCGGCCCTGCGGCGTTTTGCCAAAACTGAACTCCAAGCCGTGGCGTCATCACGCCGCCCCTTTTCACCACTTGGTGATGTGCTAGACCCTTTCAACCATCCCGAAGCGAATTTTGCGGAGCCCGAGCATGGTCAAGACGCCGAAGATGCGGCATTCCAAGAGCCGCCGTGAGCCGGTGACCATCGAGCTTGAGCCTGGCGCCGTCTCGCGAGTCGCCGACAAACAGGATGCCGTGACCTCGCAGACCGACGAGGCGCGGGCCGAGGAAGCGGCGAACGCCTCGCAGCCGGAGCCACCTGAAGAGCCGGTGCATGCGGACCAGACCGATCTCGAGCCATGGGAACATGCCGACGCAGCCGCGCCGGCCGGCACGCAAGAGCCGGCGGACGCCGGCGTCGATTCTGCCAGGGAAGCGGAAACCCCTTATCCCGCCGGTTCGGATGCGCCGGCCGGGCGGTCCGCGGTTTCCGATTACAGTTTCGAAGATGCATCCAGCGGAACCGGGGCCAACGAACCGAGGATCCCAGGTTCCGGTGAGAAGACAGCTGAGACGAGGGACGACCATATGGCAGCGCAGCCGAAGCGAAGCGGCATCAACGGCATCGCCGCCGGTATTATCGGCGGCGTCATCGCCCTCGCCGCGGCCGGCGGGCTGCAATTTGCCGGCCTGCTCGGTGCGCCGGGGTCGGGCGGCGTGTCGCTCGACGCGGTCAATGGTGAGATCGTTTCGCTGAAACGCGAGGTCGCGGACCTCAGACAGGCCGGCGCCAACAATGACGCATCGGCCAAGGTGGACGGGCTGTCGTCGGCGCTGGATCAGGTCAGGGCGGACGTCGCGGCGTTGAAGTCGGCGGTCGAGCAAGGCGGTGCCGGCGACAATGCCGGCCTGGCAGCACTTGGCGACAAGGTAAGGCAGATCGAGACGGCGGTTGCGGCCCTCGGCAAAGCCGGCGGTACGGCGCCGGTCGATCTCGGCCCGCTCAACGACAGGCTGGCCGCGCTCGATGCGCTGGTGAAATCGGCCGGCGAGACGACAAAGGCGCAGGACAGCCGGCTTGCGGCCCTGGAACAGTCGGTTTCACAGATCTCGAGCAAGGTCGATGCACAGGCTTCGCAGCCGAAGATCGCACTGGCCATTGCCGCTTCGGCGCTCAAGGCAGCGCTCGACCGTGGTGCACCGTTCGCCGCCGAGCTCGAAACCTTTGCCGCGATCTCACCCGATGCACCCGAGATTGCGACGTTGCGCACCTATGCCGAAAAGGGCGTCCCGATGCGCTCCGAGATCGCCGCCGAAGCGGACGCCGCCGCCAACGCGATGGTCGCTGCCGCGACGCCCATCGACCAGAATGCCGGCATCCTGCAGAAGCTGCTGTCCAGCGCCGAATCGCTCGTCAAGGTCAGGCCGATCGGCGCCGTCGAAGGCACCGGCGTCCCGGAAACCGTCGCTCGCATGGAGGTCGCGGTCAACCAGGGCGACTACGCCAAGGCGCTCAGCGAATATGAAACCCTGCCTGAGGCGGCCAAGGCCGCCGGCGCCGACTTTGCCCGCAAGTTGAAAGCGCGGATGGAGGTCGAGACGCAGATCGATTCGCTCATCGCCGGCGCGATGAAGGCGTGAGGAACCCGATGATCCGCATCCTCGCCTTCCTTGCCGTCGTCTTTGCGCTCGGGCTCGGCTTCGCCTGGCTGGCCGACCGGCCGGGCGAAATGCTCGTCACCTTCAATGGCTATCAATACCAGGTCAGCCTGATGGTCGCGGCGGTGGCGGTCGTTGCCGTGGTTGCCGCGGTGATGATCGTCTGGTGGCTGATCAAGGCGCTGTGGAACAGCCCCTATACGATCTCGCGCTATTTCCGCGTGCGTCGCCGCGACCGCGGCTACCAGGCGCTGTCGACCGGGATGATCGCCGCCGGCGCCGGTGACGGCGCGCTCGCCCGCAAGAAGACCAAGGAAGCGGCAAAGCTGATCCGCTCCGATCAGGAGCCACTGATCCAGCTGCTCGACGCGCAGGCCTCGCTGCTCGAAGGCGACCATGAAGGCGCCCGCGAAAAGTTCGAGACCATGCTCGATGATCCCGAAATGCGGCTGCTCGGCCTGCGCGGGCTTTATCTCGAGGCCGAGCGGCTCGGCGACCGCAACGCAGCCCGCCACTATGCCGGCCGTGCCGCGGCGGTGGCGCCGCAACTGGCCTGGGCGGCCGAATCGACGCTGGAAGACCTGACTGGACGCGGCGACTGGGATGGCGCGCTGAAACTGGTCGACGCCCAGAAGTCGACCCGGCAGATCGAGCGTGACGCCGCCAACCGCCGCCGCGCCGTGCTGCTGACCGCCAAGGCGCAGGCGCTGATCGACAGCGATGCCAATGCCGCAAGGGCGGCGGCGCTCGAAGCCAACCGGCTGCGGCCGGATTTTGCACCGGCGGCGGTCGTCGCGGCGAAATTGCTGTTTAGACAGAACGACGTGCGCAAAGGCTCGAAAATCCTCGAGGCGGGGTGGAAGGCCGAGCCGCATCCCGAGATCGCCGAGCTCTACACCCATGCCAGGCCGGGCGATGCCGTGCTCGACCGGCTGAACCGGGCAAAGAAGCTGCAGGAGCTGAAGAAGAACCATGCCGAGTCCTCGCTTGCCGTGGCGCGCGCCGCGCTGGATGCGCAGGATTTTTCAACCGCCCGCCGCGAGGCGGAAGCCGCGATCCGCATGGATCGCCGCGAAGGCGCCTATCTGCTGCTGGCCGATATCGAGGAGGCCGAGACCGGCGACCAGGGCAAGGTGCGGCAGTTGCTGTCGAAGGCGGTGAGAGCGCCGCGCGACCCGGCCTGGGTTGCCGATGGTGTCGTCTCCGAACGCTGGGCTCCGGTATCGCCGATCAGCGGCAGGCTCGATGCATTCGAATGGCGGGCGCCGATGGAGCGGCTCGGGCAGTTGATCGACGGTCATGAGGATACGCCGGAGGCGCCGGTGCCGGCCATCGCGGCTCCAGCCGAGCCGGTACAGGAAAGAGCCGGGACGATCGAGCACACGGCGGAGACACCGGGCACAGCGACCGAGGAAAAGACGGACGACCGTGCCGGCGAGGATCATGTGACACCAATCACCGCGGCGGCGTTTGCCCAAGTGCCGGAAGATGCCGAGGCCGTCGAGCCGGCGCAGGAGCTGACGCGGCTGCCCGACGACCCCGGCGTCGATCCAGACGACGCGGCGGATAAATCGACGCGCCGGTTTCGTTTGTTCTGATCAGGGTCGAGTGGACCCGGGCTTATTGGGAATGATTTGATGTTCGAACGCGTTTTGTCGTTTCTAAGGGATCTGCCGTCCGGTGGTGGCGCCAGCCCCAGCGCCGACGATCCGCGCATTGCCGCGTCCGCCCTGCTTTTCCACGTGATGAACGCCGACGGGGTGCGCCAGGATAGCGAATGGGAACGGTTCAAGAAGGTGCTGGCGGAAAGCTACTCGATCAGCGGTGACGAACTCGACGCGTTGGCGGCTGCCGGCGAGCGGGCCGACAATGAGGCGATCGACCTCTACGCCTTCACCAGCGTGCTCAAGCGCCATCTCGACGCCGAGGCGCGAAAGGCCTTCATCGGCCTGATGTGGGAGATCGTCTATGCCGATGGCGAGCTGCACGAGCTCGAGGACAATACCGTGTGGCGGGTCGCCGAGCTGATCGGCGTCGAACGTCGCGACCGTGTCGAGGCGCGCCTCAAGGCGGCCGCCGCGGCTCCTGGTGCTGCCGGAACCTCAAGCGACGAATAGACAGGATCCCGCCTTCCAATGCCGCCCAAGCCAAGTCCGAGACCAAAGATCCTGATCGTGCTGCATCAGGAGCATTCGAGCCCCGGACGGGTCGGCCATATGCTTATCGAGGAAGGCTTCGACCTCGACATCCGCCGACCGCCGCTCGGCGAGGCCTTGCCGCAGACGCTGGATGGCCATGCCGGCGCCGTGGTGTTCGGCGGGCCGATGAGCGCCAATGACGGCGACGAGTTCGTCCGCCGCGAGACCGACTGGCTTAAAATTCCGCTCAACGAGAACCGGCCGCTGCTTGGCATCTGCCTCGGCGCGCAAATGCTGGTCAAGCATCTTGGCGGCAGGGTCGAGGGCCACGGCGAGGGCCTCGTCGAAATCGGCTGGTATCCGCTGAAGGCGACCGAAGCGGGCAGCAGGCTGATGCATTGGCCGGAGATGGTCTATCAATTCCATCGCGAGGCCTTTTCGCTGCCGAAGGACGCGACGCTTTTGGCGACGGCCGAAACCTATCCCAACCAGGCCTTCCGCTATGGCGACAATGCCTGGGGCATCCAGTTCCATGGCGAATTGACCCGGGCGATGATGCAGCGCTGGGTGGTGCGCGGCGCGCACCGCTTCGAACTGCCCGGCGCGCAGCCCGGCCGCGACCATCTCGGCGGCCGGCTGATCTGGGACATGCACCTCAAGCGCTGGCTCGGCGAGTTCCTGCCGATGATTTTCGGCAAGCCGGCGCTGCGGTAATCAGTTTCGCCCCCTGAGATGACGCACCTTGCGCAGCTGCGGGAACAGCACTGCCCATAGGCCGGCAACAGCGATCGCCCCGACACCCCCGACCACCACGGCCGGAACCGTGCCGATCAACGCCGCCATCGTACCGGCGCGGAATTCGCCGAGCTCATTGGAAGCGCCGACAAACACCTGGTTGACAGCGTTGACACGGCCGCGAACGTCGTCCGGCGTCCACAGCTGGATCAGCGTCTCGCGGATATAGACGCTGAACATGTCGGTGGCGCCGAGCAGCGCAAGGGCCGCAATCGACAGCCAGGTGATGGTCGAGAGGCCGAACAGAACCGTGAATGCGCCGAACAGCGCGACGAAGCCGAGCATGACAAGGCCGGCATGGTTGCGGATCGGGTGTCCGGCCAGCCAGATGGCGACGCAGATGGCGCCGACGCCGGGCGCCGAGCGCAACAGGCCGAGCCCCCATGGGCCGAGTTCGAGGATATCGCGCGCGTAGACCGGCAGCAGCGCCGAGGCGCCGGACAGGAGCACCGCAAACAGATCGAGCGAAATCGCGCCGAGCACGATCTTTTCGCTCCAGATATAGCCGAAGCCGGCGAACAGGGTCTGTACCGTCGGCCTGTCGGTCCGGCTGCGCTGGGCAGGCTTCGGGATGGTGAAGATCAGCACGGCGGCAACCAGCATCAGCACGGCGGCGGTGGTGTAGGCGGCTTCGGCTGAAAGCCCGTAGAGCAGGCCGCCGGCGACCGGCCCGACGATGGTTGCCGTCTGCCAGGCGGACGAGTTCCAGGCGATGGCGTTGGCGAAATCCTCGGGCGGCACCAGATTGGCGAACAGCGATGAGGAGGCCGGCCCGAAGAAGGCGCGCGCGATGCCGAACATGGCGAGCACGATGAAGACCGGCATCGGCCCGGAGAGGCCGCGTAGCGTCAGCAGCAGCAGGGCCAAGGCGCAGCCCGCCTCGACCAGCACCGCCAGCGCCATGATCAGACGGCGCCCGAAACGATCGGCAACGTCGCCGGTGACCAGCACCAGCAGCAGCGAAGGCAGGAACTGGACGATGCCGACAAGGCCGAGGTCGAACGGGTCGCGGGTCAGATCGTAGATCTGCCAGCCGACGGCGACCGACACGATCTGGGTGGAGAATGTCGAAAGGAAGCGCGCCGCCCAGTAGCTCAGGAACGGCCGATGGCGAAAGGCGGCATAGCGCTGGTCGGATGGTACTTGGGATTCTGTGGTCATGGAATAAGGCCCCGTGGCGGCTATGTCGGCCGGCGGGGCACTTCCTCGATGGGCGCTGGTCCGGCCAAAAAAGCCTTTAGCGCAGTTCGGCGCAGGGCGCGCGCAAAAATCCGGCGTGGCTCCAGCTTTTTTTTCAGGCTGCCATACCAATTGCAGGCGGCAACCACGCTCGGCGGAGATGGAGAGGGTTATTTGGCGCGCAGGTCGAGTTCCTTCGCCCCCCCTCTGTCCTGCCGGACATCTCCCCCTCAAGGGGGGAGATTGGACGTCGCGACGTCCTTCGCCAGTCTCCGGCTTCGAAGGCAATTTGTACGTTCAAAGATTTGTACGTTTAAAGCGTAGCGCCATCGGCGAGGCAGCTGATCTCCCCCCTTGAGGGGGAGATGTCCGGCAGGACAGAGGGGGGCGCTGTCCCGCCAATCTTCGAGGCTTGCGTTTGCAGGGCTTCGAACGATGCTTTAGGCCGTCGCCTTGGCCTTCCTGCCCCTGCCCTTGACGGGCGTGGGCGCGGGCGGGGCTTTGCGGCCGAGGCCGATCGCCTTGGCCAGTTGCGAACGCGAGGCCGCGTAGTTGGGGGCGACCATCGGGTAGTCCGACGGCAGGCCCCATTTGGCGCGATAGGCGTCGGGCGTCAGCCCGAAATGAACGCCGATATGGCGCTTCAAGGATTTGAACTTCTTGCCGTCCTCGAGACAGATGATGTAGTCCGGCGTCACCGATTTCTTGGGATTGACGGCAGGCGTCAGCGGCGCGGCGACCGGCACTGCCGGTTGCCCGAGCCCGCCTATGGAAGCGCTGACGCTGGCGATGAGATCGCCGAGGCCGGAAGCCGGCAAGCGGTTCTTCTCGACATAGGCGGACACGATATGGGCGGTCAGCTCGAGCAGGTCGATATTTTTGCGAGCGTTGTTGTTGTCGTCGGTCAATCTATCTCTCCGTCCATGGGGGTCGCAGAAATTCCTAGTCGGCAAATCTGCGCAATGCAATGACGCCGCACCACGTCACACATTATTTTGAATAATAATACTAACGGCAGCGCGGGATTAACAACCCTGAGCCGGTGCTCGATAATATCAGACAATCAGCAATATCAAATAATCAGGGATTTGTCGCGCCATAGTCGAAATCCGCCCTCGAAGGCGCGTGTGTTGTCGCCGCGTCTGCAATCGGCGGGCAAGTCGGTGAGTTCGTCGACATTGCCGCCGCCGATGACCACGTAGTCCGGCTGCATGGCGGCGCGAAGCCGGTCGACCACGTCGAAGACGTGTTTGCGCCATTTCTTCTTGCCGCGCTTTTGCAGGCCGCGTTCGCCGACATAGTCTTCGAAACTGCCGCGCTTCTTGTAGGGAAGGTGGGCAAGCTCCATCGGCTGGGCAACGTTATCGACGATCATCGCGGCCCCCAGGCCGGTGCCGAGGCCAAGGAACAGCATGCGGCCGCCCTCATAACTGCCGATGGCCTGCATGAGCGCATCGTTAACGACCTTGACCGGTTTGCCGAACTCGGCGGCGAAATCGCAGCCGACCCAGCCCTTGCCGAGATTGGCGGGTTCGGTCAGCGGCCGGTTATGGTGCACCGGGCCCGGATAGCCCATCGAGACGACATCGTAGTGCAGCCCTTCGGCGAGCGTCTTCACCGCCGCGACCATCTGCTGCGGCGTAAGCTCCGGTCCGGAAGCGGTCTTGCGCTCGTCGCCGCCGGCGCTGGTGCGGATCTTGACGTGCGAGCCGCCGATATCGATCGCAAGCACGATCTTTTCTTCCTCCGATGCCGGGTGCCTCACCGCCTTGGCCATCGCCTTCGCCTCCCAGAAATCATTTCGCCGGATTGATCCAGCCGTTCGGCGGCCCGAATCCAGCCATGGCTTCGGCCGGCCCCCATGTCTTTGGCGCGTAGACAGGGGGCGGCGTGGTGTCGCCGAGCACCGGGCCGACGATGCGCCAGGCGAGCTCGCTGGCGTCCTGGCGGGTGAACAGCTGGCCGTTGCCGTTCATGGCGTCGCCGATCAACCGCTCGTAAGGCGGCATGTCGCCCTTCGAATCGTCCAGCGCGGTGAGCTCGACCTGCTCACCGACCATGTCATCGCCGGGCGCCTTGCGCCGGGCTCCGATCGAGATCGCCACCTGAGGATCGATGCGGAAGCGCACGTGATTGCAGTCGCCGGGCTTGATCGGATCGAAGACGTCGAGCGGCGGCCGCTTCAGTTGCACGATGACCTCGGTGGCGTGCACCGGCAGGGATTTGCCGGCGCGAATGAAGAACGGCACATCCTGCCAGCGCCAGGTATCGACGAAAAAGCGCACCGCCGCGAAGGTCTCGACCGGCGAGTTCGGCGCCACGCCCGGCTCGTTGAGATAGCCGTCGAACTGCCCGCGCACCACATCGTCCCTGGTCAGCGTCCGGATCGCCCGCAGGACCTGCACCTTCTCGTCGATGAGATCGTCGGCCGAGCGGCCGACCGGCGGTTCCATGGCGAGCAGCAAGAGGATATTGAGCAGATGGTTTTCGATGACGTCGCGAATGCAGCCGACCTCGTCATAGAAGCGGCCGCGGCCCTCGACGCCGAAATCCTCGGCCATGGTGATCTGCACGCTCTCGACGTAATTGCGGTTCCAGATCGGCTCGAGGAAGGAATTGGCGAAGCGGAAATAGAGCAGGTTCTGGATCGCCTCCTTGCCGAGATAATGGTCGATGCGGAAGATCGACTTTTCATCGAAGACCAGATGCAGCACCCGGTTCAGCCAGCGCGCCGATTGCAGATCGTGGCCGAACGGCTTTTCCACCATCAGGCGCGCGCCCTGGGCGGCGCCCGACTGCTCCAGCCCCTGGACGACCACCTCGAACATCGCCGGCGGCACCGCCAGATAGTGCAGCGGCCGCTCAGCGCTGCCGAGCGCGGTCTTCAGCTTCTCGAAGGTCGCAGGCGCCCGATAGTCGCCACTGACATAGCGCAGCAGCGATGCAAGCCTGGCAAAGATCTTGTCATCGATGCTGCCCAAGGCGTTGACGATGCCGTCGCGGGCGCGCGCCTGCAGCTTGGCGAGGTCCCACGGATCGAAGGCGACGCCGATCACCGGCTCGTTCAGCGTCCCTTTGGCCACCATGGCGTAAAGGGCGGGGAAGATCTTCTTGTGGGCGAGATCGCCGGTGGCGCCGAAAAGCACCAGCGTGTCCGATCGTTCCTGGCTCATGGGCGTGCCTCCCTGTCGCCCGTCACGAGCCGGCCTTGGGTTTTTCGACATGGCCGCCAAAGGCATAGCGCATGGCGGACAGAAGCTTGTCGGCGAATTCGGATTCGCCTTGCGAGGAGAACCTGTCGAACAGCGCCGAGGACAGCACCGGCGCCGGCACGCCGGTGTCGATCGCCGCCTTCAGCGTCCAGCGGCCTTCGCCGGAATCCGAGACCCGCCCGCCGAACTGCGTCAACGACGAATCGGCCTTCAGTACGCCGGCCGTCAGGTCGAGCAGCCACGAGCCGATGACGCTGCCGTGCCGCCAGACCTCGGCCACTTCAGCGATGTCGATGTCGAACTGGTAATATTGCGGGTTTTCCAGCGGGCTGGTTTCGGCATCGGCGGTGCGCTGCCGTTTGCCGACATTCGCCGACTTCAGGATGTTCATGCCTTCGGCATAGGCGGCCATAACGCCATATTCGATACCGTTATGGACCATCTTGACGAAATGGCCGGCGCCGCTTGGTCCGCAGTGAAGATAGCCGAAGGGCGAGGTTCCGGCATCCTTGGCAGGAGCGGGCGAAGCGGCGTCGGCGGCCGGCGCCAGCGTTGCGAAGACCGGATCGAGATGCTGGACCGCGCTGTCGGGGCCGCCGATCATCAGGCAGTAGCCGCGCTCGAGGCCCCAGACGCCGCCGCTGGTGCCGACATCGACATAGCTCAAGCCTTTCAAGGCGAGGCGCGCGGCGTGGTCGACGGCCTCGTGATAATAGGAATTGCCGCCGTCTATGATGATGTCGCCCGGCTCCATCAGGGCAGCCACCTGGTCGACGATCTTGCCGGTGATCGCCGCAGGCAGCATCAGCCAGGCGCTGCGCGGCTTCGCCAGCTTGCCGACGAACTCCTCCATCGAGGCGGCTCCGACCGCGCCGGCGCTCACAAGCGCGGCGACGCTCGCCGGGTTAATATCGTAGACGACGCATTCGTGGCCATCGCGCAGCAGGCGCCGAACCATGTTGGCGCCCATCCGGCCCAGTCCCATCATTCCTATCTGCATGGTCTCGTCCTGCCTTACTTGAGGGATCGATGATCTAGTGGCGCCGTGATTGAAGCATGATCTTGTCCGAAAACCGGTCTCCACTTTGCGGGGTCATGCTCTATCCTGTATCGCCGATGCCGACAGAAAAGTCAGCATTCTCCCAATGGCCGCTATCGGGCCAGAAGAAAGTGAAGACAATGCTATTGCCCGGGCTATTGCCTGGAGCAATCTCGGCAACCTGCAATTCCGCAAGATGGATGCCGAAAGCATTCGCGGTGGTCTCGGTGTCATGGACGGTTGCCCAATTGTCGCTGCTCCAATGAACCACCGCCCGGGCCAGAAGTTCGATGCGCAGCGCCTTGCCTGCCGGGATGGTACGGATCTTGTGGTTGAAGCGCCATGCCCTGAAGCGCGACACCGTCCTGCCCTCGATATAGCGCTTGACGCCTTGCGGCGGCATGTCGAACACCGTGCCGTCGCGCAGCGACCGCAGCAGCTTGATGTGCTCGGAATGCGCCCAGACCAGCGGCTTGGCGCTGCCGGAGGGCCCGCCATGCCGCAATTCGCGCTCCGGCATGTCGGGACCGTCCCAGACCTGCTCCGGTAGCAGGCCGCCCGGTCCGGCAGAGTTCTCGAACGTCCTGAGCAGGCTTGCCGCACTATCCCTGCGGCCTGCCGCCAACTCGTAATGAGCGCGCTCGCCGACCAGCAGCGGCCAGGGCCGGCCCCGGCCGGTTCCATCGAAGGGCGCGCCGTCGGCATGCTCGCCATAGCCGTCGCCATTGTAGCGGTACCAGAGCGGGCCCTGCGGCAGCTCGCAGCGCAATTGCGCGTCGATGACCTTGACCGTGTCGAGGATGCGCGGATCGTCGGCCGCCCTGAGGCCGAAGCGGACCAGCGCCAGCGCATCCGGGCTGACGATCGCCTTGGCCGGCCGGTCCGTATCGGCCGGCGGGCGGTTCTTGATCGGGACGTAGCCGTCTTTCGGCGATGCCGCGCCGGCTTTGTCGGGCGGGGCGATGCGGACATAGTAGCCTTCGACGCTGGCTTGCTCGCATGCGGCGGTGCCGGCGACGTAGGTCCAGCGCTCGATCTGATCGTTCCAGACATCGGCGGTTTCGCGCAGATAGTTTGCCGGCTCTGTTTTGCCGGCGGTATCGAAGATGTCGGCAGCCGCCAGCAATGCGGCGATCTCGACGGCAAGCGTGAACGGGCTGTAGCCGGCGTCTTCTTCCCAACGGTCCTCGCCGGTGACCGGGCCATTGCGCACGACATAGGCGGTAGCGCGCTCGATCATCGGCATGAAGGAGGAGAGTGCGGCAGGCGGCAAATGGCCGGCGCGGCGCAGTGCGTCGGCAAGCAGCAGCGGGAAGGCGCATTCGTCCATCTGGATGCCCGGCCAATAGTCCGATCCGTCGAGCCAGGCGTTCTGCGGCCAATGGCCGTCCGGCTGCTGGATCGAGCGCAGATAGCCAAGGATGCGCAAGGCTTCCGCCGGGTCGCCGGCGGCGAGGAAGCCGCCGGCGGTTTCGACCAGATCGCGCGGCCAGACCAGGTGATAGCCGCCGAGATCGTCGTCGCCCTTGTTGAAGCCCCACGGGATCGACAGGCTGGCAACGGCTGCTCCGGCGGACGACCGGTGTGTCGCCAGCACCGCCGTGCTGAGGCGGTAGCTGTTGAGGCCGGACGCCGCATGCCGGTCCAGCGGCAGCAATCCGGCCTGCCATTTGCGCCATTTGTCGACGTAGGATCCGGCTGCGGGCTCAAAACCTTGCCTCAGGCTGGCGAAAGCGGTTTCCGCCGCCTGTTGCGGCGTCGTGCCGAAGCCCAGCGCCAGCAATATTTTTGGGTTCGCAGCCGAAAAGGCGATCTCGCCGGTCAGCGCGACATTGCCGTCCTCGGCCCTGCGGCAGGCCGGATCGAGCCGGCCGCCTTGACCAAGCTGCTGCCAGCCGTCGGAGACGCCGACATAGCCGGCCGAGCACGCCTTCCACGGCACCGACGAGGCGAGCGCCAGGCAGGTGCCGCGTCCCGATGCAAACAGGACAGGCTGTCCTTCATGGTCGTCGATCCAGGCGGTGTTGCCCATGCCGGCGTTGACGAGGTGCGGTGCCAGCAGCGCGTAGACGCGGTAGTCGGCGGCCGCGCCTTTGAGCGGCGTGAACATAATCTCCTGCAGCAAGACGGGACGTTCCGGATCCGTCAGGATGCGCTTTTCGATCCTGTAGGTTCCATCGCTTGCGGTGTTGACCAGCTGGTAGGCAGGCACCCCGTCCGCCAGGGGTTCTATACTGTGTTCGGCATCGCGTTTTTCTTCCGAGAAATAGCCGTCGGGTCCGGTGACGATCAGCCCCAGATCGCGGGTGCAGGCGCTATCGAGGCGCGGGTAGTAGATCTCGTTGAGGATACCGTGGCTGATGGTGAACCAGATCGGGCAGGCCGGCGAGAGCGCGGTGCCGACGCCGCTCTTGGCGCTCGAGGTCCAGCGTGCCGGAATGCCGGGTGCACCCGGGGCAAGGTTCGTCGCCATCCAAATCGGTCTCCAGTGCCATCCCTAGACCAGGAGTCGAACCGGTTTCAATGATTGCACCGCAAGTTGATCGCCGGCCATGGTTTGATGTTGACAGCTTGCCGCCTATCTGCATTTGTCTGATAATAGATAAAAAACAAGATTGTGAGCGTATCAGCCAATACCCACGAGCCAGCCATTAACCACCAGTAAGACAGCAACTCACGGGAGGAGTATGACATGAGGAAAATATTCGCTTTGGGGGCTCTTGCGGCGATGCTCGCCGCAGGTACCGCGCTTGCCGATACCAGCGGCAAGAAAATCGCCTTCTCCAACAATTACGCCGGCAATTCCTGGCGGCAGGCGATGCTGGACAGCTACGCCATCGTTACCAAGAAGGCGGTTGCCGACAAGGTGGTCGGCGCCGCGGACGTCTTCACGACGGCCGACAAGGAAGTGCCGACGCAGGCAGCCCAGGTACAGAACCTGATCCTGCAGGGCTATGACGCCATCGTCATCAACGCGGCATCTCCGGATGCGCTCAACGGCGCCATCAAGCAGGCCTGCGACGCCGGCATCGTCGTCGTCTCCTTCGACGGTATCGTCACCGAACCCTGCGCCTACCGCGTCGTCGTCGACTTCAAGGACATGGGCAAGCAGGAAGTCGAGCAGATGGCCAAGTTCCAGCCCAAGGGCGGCAACCTGCTGGAAATCCGCGGCCTCGCCGGCACCTCGATCGACGATGCCATCCATGCCGGCATCCTCGAAGGCGTCGCTGCCCATCCCGAGTTCAAGATCGTCGGCTCGGTGACCGGCGACTGGGACCAGACCACGGCACAGAAAGCCGTAGCGACGATCCTGCCTTCGCTGCCGGATGTTGTCGGGGTCGTCGACCAGGGCGGTGACGGCTACGGCGCGGCGCAGGCTTTCGCCGCCGCCGGCAAGCCACGCCCGACCATCATCATGGGCAATCGCCAGGACGAGTTGCAGTGGTGGAAGGAGCAGAAGGAAAAGGACGGTTACAAGACCTGGTCGGCATCGATCGCACCGGGCGTATCGACGCTTGCCTTCTGGGTGGCGCAGCAGGTGCTCGACGGCCGCACCGACGTGCCGCACGACCTGCTGGTGCCCTATCTTGCCTTCACCCAGGACGATTTCGAGGCCGCGCTGCCGAAGATTCCGAAGGGCGGCGTCGCCAGCCACGAATACACGCAGGAAGACGCCATCGCGGCGATCAAGGCCAACATCAAGTGAGCATGGCGCTATTGTTGCCGCCACGGATAACCGGGTATCGTTGAGGGATGCCCGAGGCCAATGCAGACATCATCATGCCGGACGGCGCCGAAAAGCTTTTCGGCGCCGTCAGTTTGGACATCATAAGACTGGACGGAGCCGAAAAACATTTCGGCGCCGTCAGGGCGCTCGCCGGTGTCGATTTCAGCGTTCGTGCCGGAGAATGCGTCGGTCTCGTCGGCCATAACGGCGCCGGAAAATCGACGCTCATGCATATGGTGGCGGGCACGCTTGCCCCCGACAGCGGGCAGATCGCGGTCCGCGGCCGTGTCGAGGCAAGTTATTCGGTGCCGCGCGCGCAGCAGCTCGGCATACGCTGTGTGTTCCAGGAGCTGTCGCTCTGCCCGAACCTCAGCGTCGCCGAGAACACGCGGATCAACCACGCGTCGCTGCATGGCTTCGGCTGGCGGCGCAAGGCGGCCGATCTGATCGCCGCCAAGCTCGACGAGATCTTCCCCGGCCACAGCATCTCGGCATCCGACATCGTCGGTGATCTTTCCATCACCAGCCGGCAGATGGTGGAGGTGGCGCGCGCCTTCACGGTCACGCAGGAGCCGATCGAGCTGGTTATCCTCGACGAGCCGACATCCTCGCTCGACGCGCATACCGCCGGCCAGCTGCTGGCGTTCGTGCGCCGCTTCATCGCCGCCGGCAAGAGCTGCATCCTGATCTCGCATGTGTTGGGTGAAGTGCTCGGAAATGCCGACCGCATCGTGGTGATGCGCGACGGCAAGGTGGTCGCCGCCGGGCAGGCCGACGCCTTCGACCGCGACAGGCTGGTGACGGCGATGGGCGGAGCGGAGGCGCGCGAGAAGACCGCCGCAGAGATTGCGAGCGGCAAGCCGGAGCCCGGCCCGCTGCGGGTCCGGGCGCGCCCGACGCGACAGCAGGACGGCAACGAGCTCGTCGCCCGTGCCGGTGAGATCATCGGCCTTGCCGGACTTGCCGGGCATGGGCAGACCGATCTTTTGCTGGCTATCTTTGCCGCGGCTTCCCGTGCCAAGACCGGCATCGAGGTCACCGCGCCGGTGGCGCTGGTTGCCGGCGACCGCCAGTCGGACGGGATTTTTCCGCAATGGTCGATTGCCGAGAACATTGGCATCCGTTCGCTGGCGCGATTGCGCAACGGCCTCCTGATCTCGCCGCAGCGCGAAGCCGAGCTCGCCGAGTTGTGGCAGCGGAAAATCGGCATCCGTACGCCCGACATGAACAACAACATCTTCTCGCTGTCCGGCGGCAACCAGCAGAAGGCGCTGTTCGCGCGGGCGCTCGGCTCCGACGCCAAGATCGTGCTGATGGACGATCCGATGCGCGGCGTCGACATCGGCACCAAGCTCGAAGTCTACGACCTGGTGCGCGAGGAGGCTCGCCATGGCCGCACTTTCCTCTGGTACACCACCGAAACCGAAGAGCTCGACAATTGCGACCACATCTATGTGTTCAAGAACGGCCGGATCGTCGCCAACCTTCGTCGCGACGAACTGACAGAGGAAAAGATCATCCAGTCGTCGTTCGGCGATGCGGCCTGAGATGACAGCGGTATCCGTCGAGAATGGGCTAAAATCTTCGGCTCGCGCCACGAGGCGGGCGCGCATGCTGCGCAGCCTGCTGCCGGCACTGTCGCTGGCGCTGGTGCTCATCGCCATCGCCTGGCTCAACCCGCGCGCCATCAGCTATTTCGGCTTCAGCCTGATGCTCAATCTGGCGATCCCGATCGCTCTGGCGACGATCGCGCAGATGTTCGTCATCGCCGGCAACGAGCTCGATCTGTCGATTGGCACCTTTGTCGGCTTCGTCGGCTGCGTGACGGCGACATGGCTGAAGGACGCGCCGCTGCTCGGCGTCGTGATCCTGCTCGGGTCGATCGGCGTCTACGCGCTGCTCGGCGCGCTGATCCATCTGCGCAACCTGCCCTCTATCGTGGTGACGCTCGGCATGAGTTTTGTCTGGCAGGGCATTGCCATCCTGATCCTGCCCAAGCCCGGCGGCAAGGCGCCGGACTGGCTGCTGACGCTGATGGCCTTCAAGCCACCCTTCATTCCGTTCCCGATCATCGCGGCATTGCTGATCGCGGCCGTCGTCCATTTTGGCCTGATGCGCACCTCCTACGGCGTCATCCTGCGTGGATCGGGCGGCAATTCAGCCGCACTCAATCGCGCCGGCTGGTCGCTGCTGCGCACCAAGATCGCGCTGTTTGCGCTGACCGGCCTGTTCGGCGTTTTGTCCGGCATGGCGCTGATCGGCATCACCACCTCGGCCGATGCCAATATCGGCAATGGCTACACGCTGCTTTCGATCGCCGGCGTCATTCTCGGCGGCGGCGAATTCGTCGGCGGCCGGGTGTCGCCGATCGGCGCCGTCATCGGCGCGTTGACGCTGGCGCTGGCGGCATCGCCCCTCTTGACGTTCATGCACATTCCGCCCGACTGGCAGGTCGCCGCCAACGGCGCCATCCTGATCATCGTGCTGGCGGCGCGGGTGCTGATCAGCCGCAGGGAGAGGTGAGCATGGCATCGCTGCGGACACTGCTCGCCAGACCTTGGATCTGGTCGTTCTTCGGGGCACTGCTGGTGTGGCTGGCGACCATCGCCTTCACCGGCGGCTATGGTGGCGGCGGCATGATCACGGCGGCGCTGTCGCTCGCCGTCTTCACGGTCATCGTCGGCGTCGGGCAGATGTTCGTCATCACGCTCGGGCCGGGCAATGTCGACCTGTCGCTGCCGGCCAATATCGGCCTTGCCAGCGCCGTCGCCATGAAGGTCATGGACGGCAATGATGCGATGATCGCGGTCGGCCTGCTGGCCGCGCTTGCCTGCGGCATGGCGATCGGCGCCGTCAACTACCTGCTGATCTGGGCGCTGCGCATTCCACCGATCATCGCGACGCTGTCGGCCAGCTTCGTCATCCAGTCGGTCGATATCAGCTATGGGCGGGGCCTGCAGATCAAGCCGCCGCCGGGCTTTGCCGACTTCACCAACTGGCAGGTGTTCGGCATCCCGGTGCTGGCGATCCTCACCGTTCTGTTCACCATCGGCGCCGGCATCGTTTTGCAGCGCATGATCTACGGCCGCTCGGTGCTGGCGATCGGCCAGAACATCCGCGCTGCCTGGCTGGCCGGCGTCAATGTCGGCCGCACCCGCTTCCTCACCTACACGCTGTCGGGCGCGCTCGGCGGCCTCGACGGCGCACTGCTCGCCGGCTATTTCCGCGGCGCCAATGTCGATATCGGCAATGAGTATCTGCTGGCCTCGATCGCGGTCGTCGTCATCGGCGGCACGTCGGTGGCGGGCGGCAAGGCCAATGTGCCGGGGGTCTGGGGCGCGGCGCTGTTCCTGGTGCTGCTGTTGACCATGCTCAACACATTCGGCGTCAGCGTCGGCGTCCGCCTGGTGCTGACAGGGCTGATCATCGTCGGCGTCATCACCGCCGCCGGCGGGCAGAAGGCGCTGCGCTAAAGCAAGGCCACCCGGCGGCGAAGGGATATCGATCCGGCCTGCAAAACACGTGGTTCCCATCCGCATGCCAGCGCTGTAAATCCCGTCGCGCTATTGGCCAACATCATTGCGTGAGGTTTGCGTGTCCGATTTCGTCAGCACTACAAGGCACGGCAACGTCGCGGTGGTGAGCATCGACAATCCGCCGGTCAACGCGCTGAGCTTCCATGTGCGCGAGCCGCTGATGCAGGCGCTCGTTTCCCTGCGCGACGAGCCGTCGGTCGGAGCAATCGTGATAGCATGCGCCGGGCGGACCTTCGTCGCCGGCGCCGACATCACCGAATTCGGCAAGCCGGCGCGGCAACCGGACCTGGGCGCCCTAGTCGCGATGCTGGAAACCATCGCCAAGCCGACGGTCGCGGCCATTCACGGCACTGCGCTCGGCGGCGGCCTGGAACTGGCGCTCGGCTGCCATTTCCGTGTTGCCGACCGAACGGCAAGGCTCGGCCTGCCGGAAGTCAAGCTCGGCCTGCTGCCGGGCGGCGGCGGCACGGTTCGCCTGCCGCGCCTGGTTGGTCCGCTGAAGGCACTCAGCATGATCGTTTCGGGAACGCCGATCGGTGCGGCCGAGGCGCTCGCCGCCGGCCTGGTGGATGCCGTCTTCGATGGCGACCTGACCGCGCAAGCGGTGAGTTTCGCCAACGAAACGGCCGCGAAAGGCGGTCCGTTCACGCCGGTGCGCGACCGCAATGATCGCCTCGACCAGGCCGACTTGCCGGCGTTCGACAAGGAAGCGGCAGTGCTTGCCGGCAAAGCACGCGGCCTCGAGGCGCCGATCGCCTGTGCGCAGTCGGTCCGCAACGCCCTGACGCTGCCCTGCGACGAAGCGCTGGCGGCGGAGCGCGACCTGTTCGTCAAGCTTGTCGCCGGGGACCAATCACGCGCGCAGCGGCATCTGTTCTTCGCTGAACGTGAGGCGGCAAAGATTGCCGGCAAGGACGTCGCCAGGCGCAAGATCGCCCGGGTCGGCGTCATCGGCGCCGGCACAATGGGCGGCGGCATCGCCATGGCGTTCGCCAACGGCGGCGTCCCCGTGACCTTGCTGGAAGCGACACACGAGGCCTTGCAGCGCGGGCTGGCGACGATCAACAAGAATTATGCCGTTTCCGTCATCCGCGGCTCGCTGAGCGAAGACGCCAAGCGCCAACGGCTTGGGTTGTTCAAGGGTTCCACCGACTATGCCGATCTTGCCGATTGCGACCTGATCGTCGAGGCCGTGTTCGAGGAGATGGCGGTCAAGAAGGATGTTTTCGGCAGGCTCGATGCCGTGGCCAAGCCGGGCGCGATCCTCGCCACCAACACCTCCTATCTCGACGTCAACGAAATCGCCGCGTCGACGTCGCGGCCGCAAGATCTCCTCGGCATGCATTTCTTTTCGCCGGCTAACGTCATGAAGCTTTTGGAAATCGTCCGCGCCGAAAAGACTTCGCCCGACGTGCTGGCGACCATCGTCGATGTGGCACGGCGGATCGGCAAAGTGCCGGTCGTTGTCGGCGTCTGCCACGGCTTCGTCGGCAACCGCATGCTGGCGGCGCGCGGTGCGGAACTGGAGACGCTTCTGCTGGAAGGCGCAATGCCGCGCCAGGTCGACCAGGTGTTCACCGATTTCGGCTGGCCGATGGGGCCGTTCGAGATGAGCGATCTCGCCGGCCTCGACATAGGCTGGCGCAACCGCAAGGCGCGTGGCCAGACGGCCGTGATCGCCGATGCGTTGTGCGAACAGAGACATTTCGGCCAGAAGACCGGCAGCGGCTTCTATCGCTACGAAGGCGGTTCGCGCACGCCGCTGCCCGATCCCGATGTCGAGGCGCTGATCCGCAACAAGGCTGCCGAGCGCGGTATTGCACCGCGCACGATCGGCGCCGAGGAGATCATCGAGCGGACGCTCTATCCGATGATCAACGAGGGCGCCAAAATCCTCAAGGAAAAGATTGCCGCGCGCGCCTCCGATATCGACGTCGTCTGGGTCAACGGCTACGGCTTCCCGGTCGGCAAGGGCGGGCCGATGTTCTGGGCGAGCCTCGAAGGCGTGGACAAGATCATCCGGCGGCTGGATCACTGGCACCAGCAGACCGGCAAGGACGTCTTTCGAGTGGCACCCCGACTCAGGCAGATGGCCGAAACCGGTTCCTGGGACGGCGCTGCCGGCTGAACTTGGGACTACCGAATCCGTGCGTCCATGATCTCGACAAAACGCGCGAACAGACCCGCCTGCGACTTTATCTTGAGCTTGCGGTAAATGTTGCGGCGATGAACTTTTACGGTTCCCGGCACGATGCGCATCGCCCTGGCAATCGATTCCGTGGAATGGCCCTGAAGCACCAGATCGACGACATGCTGTTCGCGCGGCGTGAGCGAAAGGCTCTTCCAGATGTGAGCACGTTCGAACTCACTGACCGGAGCAATCGCCTCGTCTTGCTTCGTCCCAACCGGTCCGTCAGCCGGAAGGGTAGGCCAGCGCAGCCTGACGAGGCTGATCACCGCAGGCGCCATGTCGCGCAGCAACCTGGCATCGGCGGTTCCGAACGGCCCCGAAGCGCGCAATCGCATTAGCGAGACCACCAGCGCGTCCTTTCCCGGCAGCGGCACGAAAAAGCCGACCTCCTCCGCAAGCCTGGTCTGGCTGTAATAGGAGCGGTAATATTCGCTGGCATAGAAGCGATCCGGCGCCAATTCGCGCATGCGCCAAAAGCCTTCCTTGCGCTCGACTGCCGCATGGTGGAACGGATCGAGCAGATAAGGCCCTTCCTGATAGAGCGCGACGAAGACGTGGCTTTCGGCCGGCGAGAATGTCTCGAACAGCAGCGGCGGGCGTGAGGCGCCGCGATAGCCGAAGATCACGCAATGATCGAAGCTGACATGCTGGCGGAGCCAGGCGACCATCGCCTTGCCGAAAAGCTCGCCGCTCGTCTCCCGCGTCGCTGCGATGAGCGCAGCGAGCCGGCTGTATTCATCGCTGCGTGAAACGCCCAATTCATACCCCTCCAGACGAGAAAATAGACGAAATATACCACCTGGGAGGTATATACTAGCCGCCATTGGCTCTGATAGCGTTTCGAGACCAACTAGCCGCTGGAGCCCGCAGCTTTGACCGCAGTGCCCGACATTGAGTTTCGCGGGGTCACCAAACGCTACGGCAGCGTGATCGCGGTCAGCGGCATCGATCTTGCCATCCCGCCGTCTGCCTTTGTCGCGTTGCTCGGGCCGTCCGGCTGCGGCAAGACAACCTGTTTGCGCATGATCGGCGGTTTCGAACAGCCAAGCGAAGGTGTGGTATTCATCCGTGGCCGCGACATGGCCGGCACGCCGCCCTATCGGCGGCCGGTCAACATGGTGTTCCAGCAATATGCGTTGTTTCCGCATCTGGATGTGGCGGACAACGTCGCCTATGGCCTACGCCAGGCGCGGCCGCGCCTGTCGTCGCGGGAGATCAGCCTGAAGGCAGGCGAGGCGCTCGCCATGGTTCGGCTTGCCGGCTATGGACGCCGCAAGATCCATGAGCTTTCCGGCGGCCAGCAACAGCGTGTCGCCCTGGCGCGGGCGCTGGTCAACAAGCCGGCGGTGCTGCTGCTCGACGAGCCCCTGGCGGCCCTCGACAAGAAGCTGCGCACCGACATGCAGATAGAGCTGCAGAACCTGCAGCGCGAGATCGGCATCACCTTCGTCCTGGTCACCCACGATCAGGAAGAGGCACTGTCGATGAGCGATTTCGTCTGCGTCATGAATGGCGGGCGCATCGTCCAGCTTGGGCAGCCGAGCGAAATCTACGACGAACCCGCCGACCTCTTCGTCGCCGATTTCGTCGGCAAGACCAATCTCTTGAGCGGCAAGGTCGTCGGGCTCTCGGGCAAGCTCGTCGAGGTAGCGCTTGCCGACGGCACCGTCATCGCCGCGCGCAAGCGCACTTCGGTAGCCCAGGGCGAAGCCGTCTCGGTCAGCCTGCGTCCTGAATCCCTAAGTCTCGGCGCGCCCGGAAGCGGCCGGCTGAACGGGCTTGTCCGCAACCGGATCTTTCTCGGTTCCACCGCGGAATATGCAATCGAGGTCCAAGGCATCGGGACACTGCTCGCCAAGGCCGATCATCTGGTTGGCGGTGGAAATCTCTTCAAGCCGGGTGAACCCGTCGCCGTCGGCTTTACAGCCGGAACGCCGCTGGCGTTTCCGGAGAATAACGGGACCAACCAGAGGGAAAACAAAAATGTCGAAATCGTATCGTGACGGACTGCCGATAAGCCCTGAAAAATTCGTCGACCAGTTGATGCGCCTCAAGCGCGGTTCCATCGGCCGCCGCGAGTTCCTTGGCCTCACCGGCCTAGGCATCGCAACGGCAGTAATGGCCCGCGAACTCGGCATCGTGCCGTCGCCAGCCTTCGCCCAGGAGGGGCTTGGCGACCGCATGTCGATTGCCACCTGGCCCAATTATCACGACCCGGCGACGTTCGAGAATTTCAAGGCCGAAACCGGCGTTGCCGTCGAGGTGAACGTGTTCGGGTCAAACGAGGAGATGCTGGCCAAGCTGCAGGCCGGCGCCTCGGGCTGGAGCCTTTTCGTTCCGACCAACTACACGATCTCGACTTACAAGAAGCTTGGCATCATCGAAGCGCTGGATATGGCCAAGCTTGCCAATTATGACGGCTCGCAAGAAGACCCGCGCTTCACTGGGGAAGGCACCATTGATGGGGTGACCTACGCTGTGCCGAAGAATTGGGGCACCACCGGATTTGCCGTCAACACCAAGAAACTGACCAAGCCGATGACGAGCTGGAAGGAATTCTGGGACACGGCCATGGCGGAGGGCGACGGCCGGACCATGGTTCATGATTACCAGCTGACCACGATCGGCAACGCGCTGAAATATTTCGGCTTCTCGTTCAACTCGCTGAAGCCGGACGAACTCGCCAAGGCGGAGGAATTGCTGCTGAAGGTCAAGCCGCATCTGTTCGCGGTCTCTAGCGACTACCAGCCGTCGATGCGTGCCGGCGACGCCTGGATGACGATGTGCTGGACCAATGACGGGGCGCAGCTCCACCGCGACATCCCCGAAATGGCCTACGTGCTTGGCAAGGAAGGCGGCGAGATCTGGACCGACTTCTACGCAATACCCAAGGATGCGCCGAACAAGCCTGCCGGCTATGCCTTGCTCAACTATTTGATGAATCCGAAAGTCGCGGTCAAGGAGCACCTGGCCAACGGTGCGCCTTCCACCGATGCGCGGGTCAATGCGCTGCTGCCCAAGGAGGTGCTGGACAATCCGATCCTCTATCCGGCGGCGGATCTGCTGAAGCCGCTCGAATTCGGTGCGGCTGCAACGCTAACCGATCCGGGCCGGGCCGAATTGATGGCACGCTTCAAGTCGGCTTGAACCGGGCAGGCCACAGGCTCGATGCAGGCAACTACCCGGCGGACAGATGTCCGCCGGCACCGGGGCGGTTTTTTCAATGCGCAGCAACGTCCTCCGTCACAATCTCCTGACCGCCCTGCTGCTCGGTCCAGCAACTGCGTGGCTGGTGGTGTTTTTAGTTTTGCCGTTCGTGGCGATCGCCGTTTTCAGCGTCGGCGAGCGGGCACCGGAAGGCGGCTATCAGGCCGCTTTCACCTTGGCGCAGTTTGCCAATCTTCCGGCGCGGGCGACCGCCTTCTGGAACACCATGGTGCTGGCGCCGGCGGGCGCACTGGCCTGTCTTCTCGTTGCCTATCCGGTCGCCTATTACCTCGCTTTGCGCGCACCCGAACGGTGGCGGCTGATCCTGCTGGCGCTTGTCGTCATCCCGTTCTGGACCAGCCTGCTGATGCGAACCTATGCCTGGATGTATGTGCTTGGCGGGCGCGGCATCCCAGCTCTGCTGGCCTATGTCGGGATGGAGGACGTGCGGCTGATCAACACGCCGGGAGCGGTTCTGCTCGGCATCGTCTATGGTTATCTGCCGCTGATGATCCTGCCGATCTATGTCAGCCTCGAGCGGCTCGACCGCCGGCTGCTGGAGGCCTCCGCCGATCTCGGCGCGACGCCGATCTCGACATTCCTCGGCGTGACGCTGCGGCTGTCGCTGCCAGGTGTGATGACCGGCTTCTCGCTGGTCATGATCCTGCTGCTCGGCGAATATCTGATCCCGACGCTACTCGGCGGCGGCAAGGTCTTCTTCATCGGCAACGCGCTGGTCGATCTGTTCCTGCAATCGCGCAACTGGCCATTTGGATCGGCAATCGCCATCACACTTGTGGCGGTTTCAGTGGTCGTGCTGCTTGCCGCGAACCGCATTTCGACCCGGCTTTCGGGTGCCCGCCGGGTGGACCTGATCTGATGCGTGCCTTCGTCGTTGCGGTCTTTGCCTTTCTCTACCTGCCGATCGCGCTGGTGGTGCTGTTTTCGTTCAACGCCGGCCACCACGCCAGCGAGTTCACTGGCTTCTCGGTGCAATGGTACGGCAAGGCCCTGGCAAACCCGTTCCTGGTCGAAGCGCTGAAGAACAGCCTGTTCATCGCCACGACCAGCGCCTTGCTGGCGGCGCTGTGCGGCACGGCGGCCGCGCTTGGCCTGGCGCGTGTCGGCGCGCAGACGCGAGCCGTCTTCGATGCGCTTTTGGGTGCTGCGATCGTCGTTCCTGGCGTCGTCATCGGCATCTCGACGCTGGTCGCGCTGGTCCAGCTATTCGGGGTGGTCAACCCGTTTGTCGCTTCGCTGTGGCCGAACGACCAGCCACCGCGCCTGGCGCTCGGCTATGGCTCGATCATCGCCGCGCACGGGCTGTTTTCGATGGCGCTGGTGGCGATGATTGTCGGCACGCGCCTCGGCAGCCTCGACCGCAATCTGGTCGAGGCCTCGAGTGATCTTTACGCCACCCCGCTGACGACGTTCCGCAGCATCGTGTTGCCGCAGATCATGCCGGCGGTGATCGCCGGCTTCCTGCTCGCCTTCACATTCTCCTTCGACGATTTCATCGTCGCCTTCTTCGTCGCCGGCGCACAGACGACGTTGCCGATCTATGTCTTCGCCTCGATCCGGCGCGGGGTCACGCCGGAGATCAATGCCATCGCGACGATCGTGCTCGTCGCCTCCGTTGTGCTCGTGGTGGTTGCCCAATGGCAACTGCGGCAACGAAAACCATCACACTGAAAGATAAAAAACATGATTCTGAGAGATCGCATCGCCGTGGTGACGGGTGCCGGGTCGGGGATCGGGCGTGCCGGGGCCATGATGATGGCCAGGGAAGGTGCGCTCGTGGTGATCGCCGACAGGGACCAGGCGGCGGGGGAAGCAACCGCTTCCGACATTCGTGCGGCCGGCGGTCGGGCCGAGGCCGTCGCCACCGACGTCGGCGAGGATGCGGCGGTCGAGCAGCTCATTGCGAGAACGCTGGGCCGGCATCGGCGGATCGACATCCTGCACAATCATGCCGGGATCCAGGTCGGCGGCACGCTGACCGAAGTCGGCGCCGACGGCATGGATGCCTCCTGGCGGATCAATGTGCGGGCGCAGTTCCTGGCGGCCAGGCTGGTCATGCCGTCGATGATCGCGCAAGGCGGCGGGGTGATCTTGAATACCGCCTCAAATTCGGGTGTGTTCTACGACCGCGAAATGATCGCCTACGCAACGTCAAAACATGCAGTGGTGGCGATGACCCGGCAGATGTCGCTCGACTATGCCAAACACAATGTCCGCATCAACGCGCTGTGCCCCGGCTGGGTCGATACGCCCTTCAACGAGCCGTTCATCGCGCAGATGGGCGGGCGGGCGGCGATCGAGAACTATGTCCGCACCAAAATTCCCATGCAGCGCTGGGCCAGCGCGGAGGAAATCGCCGAAGCGATCCTGTTCCTCGTCTCCGACCGCTCGTCCTTCATGACCGGCCAGGCGCTGGTGATCGACGGTGGAGAAAGCATCGGCTGATCCGCCGCTCCCGGCGGGCGGCAGCTGAAATTCTCTTTGGCCTAACGGCCGGCGGCGAGATGTGCTTTCGTCTCAAGGAGAATGCGGCCAACATGGCTGGTCGGGAGCAGAATCATCAGCGCAAACGGGAAGGCTGCATAATGGCCGAGGCCTATATCTGCGACTACATCCGCACGCCGATCGGACGCTTCGGCGGTTCGTTGTCGGCGGTCCGTGCCGACGATCTCGGCGCTATCCCTCTGAAGGCGCTGGTCGAGCGCAATCCAAACATCGACTGGGCTGCCATCGACGACATCGTCTATGGCTGCGCCAACCAGGCCGGCGAGGACAACCGCAATGTGGCGCGCATGGCGCTGCTGCTGGCCGGCCTGCCGAAGGAGGTTTCGGGCTCGACCGTCAACCGTCTCTGCGGTTCGGGCATGGATGCGGTGATGATTGCTGCCCGCGCCATCAAGGCCGGCGAGGCGGAGCTGATGATATCAGGCGGCGTCGAATCGATGAGCCGCGCTCCGTTCGTGCTGCCGAAGGCAGAGACCGCCTTTTCGCGCAATGCCGAGATTTACGACACCACGATCGGCTGGCGCTTCATCAATCCGCTGATGAAGAAGCAATACGGCGTCGATTCGATGCCGGAGACCGGCGAGAACGTGGCGGAAGAGTTCGCTGTCTCCCGCACCGACCAGGACGCATTTGCCGTGCGCAGCCAGGACAAGGCTGTAGCCGCACAAGCCAATGGCCGGCTGGCAAAGGAAATCACGCCGGTGACGATCGCGCAGCGCAAGGGCGATCCGGTCGTTGTCGACAGAGATGAGCATCCCCGCGGCGGCACGTCGATCGAAGCGTTGGCCAAGTTGCCGACGCCGTTCCGGCAAGGCGGCACGGTTACGGCCGGCAATGCCTCGGGCGTCAATGACGGCGCCGCGGCGCTGATCGTCGCCTCGGAAGCAGCCGCGAAAAGATACGGGTTGACGCCGATCGCCCGTATCCTCGGCGGTGCCACCGCCGGCGTCGCTCCGCGCATCATGGGCATCGGTCCGGTGCCGGCCACGCAGAAGCTGTGTGCCCGGCTCGGCCTGAAGCCACAACAGTTCGATGTCGTCGAGCTCAACGAGGCCTTTGCCTCGCAAGGCATCGCCGTGCTGCGCCAGCTCGGCATTGCCGAGGATGCGGAGCACGTCAACCCGAATGGCGGTGCCATCGCGCTCGGCCATCCGCTCGGCATGTCCGGCGCGCGCATATCAGGCACGGCGGCGCTGGAGCTGCGCGAACGTGGCGCCCGCTATGCACTTGCCACCATGTGCATCGGGGTCGGCCAGGGGATCGCGGTGGCGCTGGAGAGATTGTGAGCAAGCGTCGATTTGCCGGACCATTTAATGGCGCGTTCCACCCACTCAAATTTGACCATGTGGACAAAAGCCGGGCACCGTTCCATAGTTCCTTCGCTGATATTCCAGAGAAGAGAGCCGGCTCGACACGGCGCCAATCAGAGGGGCATGCAATGGACAACGGGAAGAGCAGAATCCAATCGAAACGCGAAGAGCTTTCGCGCCGCAACGTGCTGGAACTGGGCGCGCTCGGCCTGGCGGCGGCGATGCTGCCGGGCAGCGCCTTTGCCAAGACCAAGAAGCTGAAAGTGGCGGCTATCTTCGCCACGCCGATCGAGGAGCCGTGGGACAACCAGATCCATGTTGCCCTGCAGAAGGTCGAGAAGGAACTCGGCATCGAATACAAATGGTCGGAGAAGGTGCAGACGGCCGATTTCAGCCGCGTCATGCGCGAATATGCGCAGGGCGGCTATGAGCTGGTGCTGGGGGATGCCTTCGCCGCCGAGCGCGAATCGCGCAGGACCGCCAAGCAGTTCCCGAAGACCGCCTTCCTGTTCGGCTCCGGCGCCGGGCCGGCCGAGCCGAATTTCGGCGTTTTCGACAACTGGATCCACGAGCCGGCCTATCTGTCCGGGATGATCGCCGGAAAGATGTCGAAATCGGGCACGATCGGCGCCGTCGCGGCGATGGGCATTCCGGAAGTGAACCGGCTGGTCAACGCCTTCTTTGCCGGCGCCAGGGAGGTCAATCCCAACATCAAGAAGAAGGTCGCCTTCATCGGTTCGTTCTTCGATCCGCCAAAAGCAAAGGAAGCGGCCGTCGCCCAGATCGATGCCGGCGTCGACGTCATCTATGCCGAGCGCTTCGGCGTCATCGAAGCGGCGGCGGAGAAGAAGATCCTCGCTATCTCCAACATGTCGGACCAGTCGAGCCTCGGTCCCGACACCGTGATCACCGGGCCGGTCTGGGACATGTATCCGACCGTCGAGCAGGCGATCAAGCTGGTCAAGGCCGGCGTCTTCACCGCGCAGGATTACGGCGATTTCTCGCGCATGGCCAAGGGCGGCTCCTACCTCGCGCCCTATCACAAGTTCGACAAGACGCTGCCGGCCGAGGTCAAGGAACTGGTCGAGAAGAAGAAGGCCGAGATCCTCGACGGCAATTTCCGCGTCGACGTCGATGAGAATACGCCGGTCTCGGACTGAGCGATGTCTTTTGGGGGTCTGGCGCTTGTCGCACCCCCCTCTGTCCTGCCGGCCATCTCCCCCTCAAGGGGGGAGATTAGCAGCTTCGCCGACAGCACCTCTTCTTCAGCGCTGACGATTTGCGAAAGCCGAAGTGACATCCCATCTCCCCCCTTGAGGGGGAGATGGCCGGCAGGCCAGAGGGGGGTGCAGCGCATTCCCGTCGATCAAAGCTGAACCGTAAAGCCAATTCCGATCGGGAGCACCCTTGTCAACGCCTGCCCCTCTTATTGAAATGCGCGGCATCTCCAAGAGCTTTGGCGCCGTCAAGGCGAACGAGGCCGTCGATCTCAGCGTCGCGCCGGGTGAAATCCTCGGGCTGCTCGGCGAAAACGGCGCCGGCAAGACGACGCTGATGAACGTGCTGTTCGGCGCCTATGCGCCCGATGCCGGCGAGATCCTGGTGCAGGGCCGGTCGGTGGCGATCAACAGTTCGGCCGATGCGCTGGCCGTCGGCATCGGCATGGTGCACCAGCATTTTCATCTCGCACCACGGCTTTCGGTGCTGGAGAACCTCTTGATCGGCATTCCCGGCAGATCGGGCCGGATCGACCGCGCCGGCGGGCTGGCGCGGCTCGCCGAGATCGGCCGCCAGCACGGGCTGACGCTCGACCCGGACCTCCCCGTCTCGGCGCTGTCGGTCGGCGAGCAACAGCGGCTCGAAATCGTCAAGGCGCTGTTTCGCGGCGCAAGGCTGCTGATCCTCGACGAGCCGACGGCGGTGTTGGCACCAACCGAGGTCGACGGGCTGTTTTCGGCGCTGCGCTCGATGGCGGCACAAGGGCTCGGCATCATTTTCATCTCGCATAAGCTCAACGAGGTGCGAGCGCTGACGCATCGCTGCGTCGTGCTCCGGCATGGGCGCGTTGCCGGCCGCGTCGATGCGCCGGCCAGCACCACGTCCTCGGAGATGGCGCGGCTGATGTGCGGCCACGAGATCGTGCCTCCGGCCAGAGGACCGTCGATGCCGGGTGCGGCCGTGCTGACCCTCGACGGTATCTCGACATCGCATCATTCCGGCATGGCGCTGCGCGATGTTTCGCTGTCGGTTCGTGGCGGCGAGATCCTCGGCATCGCCGGCGTCTCCGGCAATGGCCAGCGCGCGCTTGCCGAGGTCATCTCCGGCGTGCGTGCGCCCGATGCCGGGAAGATGACCATAGCCGGCAAAACGGTTTCGCGGTTCTCGCCGAGCACAGTGCAGGCGCTCGGCCTCGGCCGCATCCCGGAAGACCGTATGACGACAGGGCTGGTCACCAATCTGCCGCTCGCCGATTCGATGGTGCTGCCGCGCATCGGCACGGCGGCGTTCAGCCGCAACGGCCTGCTCAAGCCGGATGGGATCCGCGCCTTCGCCGAGGCACAGATCAAAGCCTACGATATACGTTGCCCCGGGCCGATGACGCGCGCCGGGGCGCTTTCCGGCGGCAATCTGCAGAAGGCGCTTTTGGCGCGCGAACTCGCCTTCGATCCGAAGGTGCTGATCGTTTCGCAGCCGACTCGCGGCCTCGACATCGGCGCCGCGCGCTTCATCCACGAAAAATTCCTCGACATGCGCGCCAAGGGCTGCGGCATCATCGTCATCGGCGAGGATCTGGAAGAGTTGCTGATGCTCTCGGATCGTATCGCGGTGATGTATGAAGGCCGCATCGTCGGCACGCTGAACAGCGCCGACGCCAGCATCGCCAGACTCGGGTTGATGATGACCGGAGCGGAGGGCCATGCCTGATGTTCCGTCTCGAGGCCCGCACCTCAACGCCCGCCTGGTTCAATCTGGCGCTGCCGCTGCTCGCTATCGGCGCGACGCTGATCCTGTGCAGCGGCCTCATCGCACTGGCCGGCGCCGGCGTCGTCGAGGCTTATGGCGTTATGTTTTCGGCGTCTTTGGGCGACAGCTACGCCATCACCGAAACGCTGGTGCGTGCCGCGCCGATGATCTTCACCGGGCTGGCCGTGGCAGTCGCCTTCCGCGCCAAATTCTGGAACATCGGCGCCGAAGGGCAATTGCTGGCTGGTGCGGCGGCGAGCTGTGCCGTCGGTGCAATCCCGATGCCGGGGCCGCTCGCCATGCTGCTGATGGCGCTGGCGGGCGCTGCCGCCGGCGCGGCCGTCGCCCTGATCCCCGCCACGCTGAGGGTAAAATTCAGGGTCGATGACGTGGTCAGCTCACTGCTGCTCAACTCGGTCATTTTCTATGCACTGATGGCGCTGATCGAGGGGCCATGGAAGGACAGTTTCAGCGGCTACCCGATCTCGCCGCCGATCGAGGATACGGCCAATTTTCCGGTGCTGCTCGAAGGCACACGGCTGCATCTCGGCGTCGTCGCGGCGCTGGTCGCGGCACCGGTCATCTGGTTCGTGGTCGCGCGCACCACGCTCGGCTTCCGCATCAGGGTCACCGGCGAAAACCCGGAAGCGGCGCGCTATGGCGGCATCAATGTCGAGCGGGTGCTGATTTCGACGGCGCTGCTGTCTGGCGCATTGGCCGGCCTTGCCGGCGTCGGCGAGGTCGGCGGCGTGCATTTCCAGGTGATGAGCGACATCTCGCCGGGCTATGGCTATTCCGGCATCGTCGTCGCCATGCTGGCGAGGCTCAATCCGCTCGGCGTGGTGCCGGCGGCGATCTTCCTTGCCGCCGTCATGACCGGCGCCGAGGCGATGTCGAGGGCCACCGGCGTTCCGGCCTTCCTCAGCGATGTTATTCAGGGAACCGCATTGCTTGCCATGCTGGTGGCGCTGCTGTTCACCGCCTATCGCCTCCGTCGCGTGGGAATAGCCAAATGAGCGTGGTGCTGGAGCAGATATTCCAGGTCGGCTTCCTGGCCGCCATCATCCGCATCGCCACGCCCCTGGCCTTCGCAACGCTGGGCGAAATGTTCTCCGAGCGCGCCGGGGTGCTCAATCTCGGCATCGAAGGCATCATGCTTTTGTCGGCGATGACCGGCTTCACCGCGGCGAGCCTCAGCGGCAGCCTTTGGCTTGGCGTGCTCGCGGCGGTGCTGACCGGGGCGCTGATGGGCGCCGTGCACGCGCTGTTCACTGTAGCGCTCGGCCTCAGCCAGCATGTCTGCGGCATCGGCGTGACGCTGTTCTCGTCGGGCCTTGCCTATTTCCTCTACCGGCTGATCTTCGGACAGCAATCGGTGCCACCGAACATCAAGGGGTTCGAGACGCTGCCGATCCCGATCCTGTCCGACATACCGGTGCTTGGGCCGGCGGTGTTCAACCAGTTTTCGCTGGTCTACATGGCGATGCTGGCCATACCGCTGGCCGCCTTCGTGCTCTACCGCACGCCTTGGGGCCTAGCGGTGCGCATGGTCGGCGAAAACCCGCGTGCCGCCGATTCTGCCGGCGTCAGCGTCATTGCAACACGCTTCCAGGCGGTGATCCTCGGCGGTGCCTTGATGGGACTGGCCGGTGCCTTCCTGTCGATGGCGCAATTCAACGCCTTCACCTTCGGCGTGGTTTCGGGGCGTGGCTGGGTGGCAATCGCGCTCGTCGTTTTCGGCCGCTGGGATCCGTGGCGATCGGCAGGCGCGGCACTGCTGTTTGCCTTCGTTGACGCCTTGCAGTTGCGTATGCAGGCGAGCGGGCTTGGCCATATCCCCTACGAGGCCTTCCTGATGCTGCCGTTCATCTTCACCATCGTCGCTATGGCGGTGATGTCGCGCAATGCGGTGGCCCCGTCGGCGCTGCTCAAGCCGTTCCGGCGCGAAGAGCGGTAGCGGCGCTTCGCCTTTCACATCGCGGTGAAGCCGTTATCGACGAACAGATGGGCGCCGTTGACGAAGCTGGCCTCGTCGCTGGCCAGGAACAGGGCTGCCTTCGCGACCTCTTCCGGCTCGCCGATCCGCCCTTGCTGCGCCGCCATTGCCGCGTCGGAGACATCGACGCCGAGTTTGTCGAGATCGGCGACCTCGCGCAGGCCATGCGGTGTCCTGATGAAGCCTGGACAGACCGCATTGCAGCGGATGTTGCGGTCGCGGAACTCGACGGCGATGGCACGCGCGAACATATGGCAGGCGCCCTTGGTGGTGTCGTAAAGCACCTCCATCGGCGTCGCCGCCACCGCCGAGATCGACGAGGTGCAGACGATGGACCCGCCGCCGGCGGCGATCATGCCGGGCAACACAGCACGCGTCATCAGGAACATCGAACGCACATTGACGGCATGCAGCCAGTCCCATTCCTGCAGCGTGGTCTCCAGGAAGGGTTTGATGACGAGGGTGCCGGCGTGGTTGAACAGAACCGTGACCGGGCCGAATTTTTCCGTCGCGCCCTTCACCGCCGCTTCGACCTGCGCCTCATCCGATACGTCGGCGACCCAGTGTTCGGCGACATGGCCGCGTTGCCTGATTGCCGCTGCGGTGGCCGCCGCCGCTTCGCCGTTGCGGTCGACGATCGCCACCTTGGCGCCCTCGGCCGCGAAAAGCTCCGAGGCCGCACCGCCCATTCCTGTCGCGCCACCCGAAATGATGGCGACCTTGCCGGCCAGTCTTGTCCCCATGGTTTGCTCCCTGCTGCCTTGCCGTGACGTCGCGGCTTTCCGCTGAAGCGATGCTATCCCTCATCCATTGGATGGCCAAGGAGCCACAGACACATGGACCTGACGTTTCCTGCCGTCACCCCGGCATGCCGCAAAAGGCAGCGCTAAGCAGTAAAAGCACTAACTTGTCCGCCGTTTGGAGAAAATTGTTCTAAGGATCGCGCGAAAATAGCACTCGACAAAGTCTACTGATTTTATAGATTAAGCGCCGAGACGGAGGTCGATATGTCCTATAGCCAGAACGCTCAGACTGCCCGCAAAGGCCAAAGGCTGGGTTCCGACCAGGTGTGGCGGCCGGCCTATGCCGGTGCTTTCGCCTATCTCGTCTTTGCCCTTGCGTTTGTATTCACCGGGGCAGTGGTACTGGGGCTGATCCCCTGATTGTCAAGGCTCTGATCATCGAGGCTTCCTCGGGATAGCGGCCTGCCGTTTGCAGAAATTCCGGAGTTGATGAACCGAATGCCGGTGTGCATTTGCGCGCCCTGATTCCAACGTGATGGAGGAGATGGCAATGCCGATCGAGTTCACGCATGTTCCCGGTAAGATCCACGCTGCCGACGCCAGCTTTTTCTATGACTTTGTCGAGACCGCGACGAAGCTGTCACTGATCGAGGATGCTGGATTCCAGAGGATCGTCATCGACGACCAGGCCGGGCTGCTGACCAATATGGACCTTGCCGCCCAGACGCTGGACCGGACCTCGTCCCTGGAGGTCGTGCTCACGCATTGGGCAGGCGTGATCGAACCAACCGTGGCGGCGCGACAACTCGCTGCCCTCGACGCGAGAAGCGGTGGCCGGCTGTCGCTCAGGATGCTCAGCGAGCCGCTGAGCGACGACGATGCCGAGGCACGTCCGGCCGGCCACACAGTGGTCTGGCAACGCATTGATGAATATCTGGTGCTGCTGAAGCGGTTGTGGTCGAACGACAGGCCGTTCGACCATGAAGGCACCTTTTACAGCATCAAAGGCGGCTATGTGCCGCGCAAGGGGCCGCATGGTGCCGATGTGACCATCCGCATGGGCGGGCAGTCGGGCACTGCGCTCAGGGTCGCGGGCAGGCATGCGGACGTGTTCGAGCTGGCGCCTGGCTCGCTTGCAGAAATTCACCAGTCAATGGAGCGCGTACGCGGCGCTGCTGCCGAACACGGCCGGGCCGGCAAGCTGCGTTTCGCGCTTCCCGTCCGAATCCGTTCGGAAGACAAATCGGCCGCTTCCTGCCAGAAGGCGCTCGAACTTGCCGGGCCGCCGGCGCAGGTCGCGCTGTCGCTGCTTTCCTACGCCGCTTTGGGGATCAAGGAGTTCATGATCGTCGGCGTCGACAGGCCACGCGAGATTGCGACCGCCGGCCGCGAGGCGATCGCGCTCTTGCGCAATTCACTGGCACGGCGCGAGGCCGATGTCCCTCAGCCGGGGGCGTTTGTGTCACGCGCGACACAGGGCGCGCGAGCCGGCTGCTGAACCGTCGTCCCGCGCCTTGGTGACGGGTCTACCACCATTCCTGGAAAGCCGCGTGAGCCGCCCTGGCCAGCGTCGGTATTTCCTGATCGGGAACGGAGCTGTAGGGCCAGAGCAATCGCGGCCCGAGCGGCGCCCAGCCGCCAGCCGCCGCCATCGCCTTATCGAGTGCTGCATCACCGACATTGTAACGGGTGCGAAACGGTAGGACATGTACGGCCAGGAAGGCCTGTATGCGGGCCTCGAGTTCGGCAGCTGCGGCCATGTCGGTGCGGATCATCTGCCACCACTGCACCGCGCCCTTCGGGTTGAGGCAGGCAACGTTGGAGTAGCTGCCATGGGCTCCCCCGGCATAGCCTGCTGCCAGCGTGTGGCCGGGGACGAAGACGGAAAATCCGTCCAGTTTGCGGCGCATGTCGGCATACCAGCCGGCGTCGCCGCCCGGCAGCTTGGCGCCGACCAGCGATGGCACGGCCGCACGCAGACTGGCGATGCCGTCGAGCGTCAGGTGGCGCTTGGCGTGCGGCGGATTGTAGAGCACCAGCGGTGTTTCAGGCGCGGCCTCGCACAGGCCGCCGGCAAAGCGCATGACCTCGTCGTCGCTGGGCGGCCACCAGTCGGGCAGCGTGAACTGCACCGCCGCCGGGCGAAGTCCGGCGACCCGCGTCAGTCGCTCGAGCGCGACGCGCGGATTGGACTGGCTGATGCCGATCTGGAAAGGAAGGCGCGCGCGGCCGGCTATGGTTGCGACCAACTCACAAAGCCGGTCGAATTCGGGCTCGGTCTGGCAATGGAATTCGCAGGCCGTGCCATTGGAATAGACGCCGTCGATGCCTGAGGCGCAGAGCCGGGCGATCGTCTCTTCCGTCGCCTGCCAGTCGATCGCTCCGCGATCGTCGATGGCCAGCATCACCGCGCCCCAGATGCCGCGCGGTGCGTGTGCGGGCAAGCGGGCCAGATGGTCGTCGAGGTCAGCGTCCACCGGCGATCTCGTGTTCGCGGCGGGTTTCGTTCGACGCGAAGGCAGCCTCGATAATGGCGATGATCTTGCGCGCATAGATGCCGTCGACCGGCACCGGCGTGTCATCGGCAATGGCATCGCGCATTGCGCTCCATTCGCGCACCAGCGCGTTATGCGTCCAGTTCGGCTCAAAGGACCCGGGCAGCTCGGTCCAGACCGTCTCGCGGCCAAGCATGGTGCCGCGGTCCATGTCGATGCGCAGCGTTCCCCGCTCGCAGACCAGATCCATGGCATAGGTGGTGGCGCCGGTGCGATAGCCGACGCTCTGCACCTGGCCGATGCCGCCGCCGGCGAAGCGCAATCCGAGCAGAGCGCTGTCGTCTGCTTCCTGGTCATGGAACTTGGCGCCGAGCATGCCGCTCACCGACACGACATCGTCATCCATCAGCCAGACCAGGCGATCGACCGCGTGGATGCCGGCCGTCAACAGCATGCCGCCGCCGGTCGCCTTGCGCAGATGCCAGTCGCGGCGATTATGCTCCATCCACAGCTAGATGATCCAGCTCGATCCGGCGAGCGGCCGGCCGAGCTCGCCTTCCTCCAGAATTTGCCTGGCCGCCATGCAGGGCGGGGCGAAATGCATGAGGTGGGCGACCATCAGCTTGACGCCACCCTTGGCCACGGCGGCGTTGATCGCATCGCAGGCAGCCACCGTCGGCGCCATCGGTTTTTCGAGCAGGATATGCTTGCCGGCCTTTGCCGCGCCGATGGCCATTTCGGCATGGAGATGGTGCGGGCTGGCAATGAGGACCGCATCGACCTCCTTGTCGTCCAGCAGCCTTCGCCAGTCCGCGTAGCCGCGGCCGCCATGTTCAGCGGTGAATTGCTGCAGTGCGTCGGCATTTCCTCGAGAGGCGGCGGCGAGGCGAATACCGCCAACCTCACGGATTGCCCGCGCATGGGCTGCGCCGAAATCGCCGGCGCCGATAATTCCTATTCCAATCATGGTCCTGCCTTTTGATAAGCGGCGTCGATCAGCGACATCGCCGCAACATAATCCTCGATGGACACCGGCGGAGGCGCCTTTCTGGCCAGCCGGTCAAGCGTATCGCGCATGAACAGACGATAGCGCGTTGCCGGCAGTTCGACCGGCAAGTCGACGATTGCCGCGTCGTCGAGCGTTGCGCAGATAACATGGTCGCCATGATCGATGAGGGTGGCATTGGCACTGACGATGCGCCACTCGAAGTCACCGCCGGGGCGCATCGAAGCAAAGGTGTAACCGGCCTCGACGATGAACAGCGCGCCGGCCTCGTCTTCCAGCACCAGAAGTGCGTGATCCTCGACCGGGCCGGGATGGATGCGGTTCGCGATCGAAACGCCTTTCAGGCCGAGCTTGCCGGTTGCGAGGCTGAGTGCCGCGTCGACGCCGTGTATGCCGAGATTCCTCAACGCACCCCCGCCACCAACCGCCGGGTCGAGCACCCAGGCGACACCGTCGGCGATGTAGCGTTGCGGCGGGCCGTTGATCAGCCGGAACTGGCAATGCGCCACGGGGCCGGCGCGACCTTGCCGGCGCAGCCGTTCAAGGCCGGCAACGGCCGGCCCGAAACGGTTGGGCAGGGGAACAGCGACAAAAGCCTGGTACTGCCTGGCGAGGTCGCGCAGCGCCATCAGTTCCCTCGTATGGCTGGCCGCCGGCTTCTCCAGGATCAGCGGTATCCTTGCCGCGATGATCGCACGTGCCCGCGCCGGCACCATCGAAGGCTGCCCCATCAACAGGATCACATCCGGCCGGCTGGAGAGTATCTCCTTGAAATCTTCGATAAACGGCAGGTCGTGGTGCGCGGCGAACGCATGCGCTTGGCCAGGATTCTCGTCCCAGATACCGGCGATCTCCGCACCGTGAAAGCGTGCGGCGTCGAGGTGCATTTCGGCGTGCCAGTGGCTCGAGCCGGCGAGGATTATCTTCATTCGGAGGCAGCACGTTTGCTATGGGCTTGCAGGATATCCTACAAGTGGCTATACGACAAGCGGCGGGCAAGCTTCAGCGGATGATGAAAGCAGTGGGATGGCGGAACTGAAGTCGATCGAACCGTTGAGCAGACCACCGCTGCTGCACGTCACCGTGCAGGAAAGCCTCCGGGCCTATATCGAAAGCAACCAGCTCAAGGCCGGCGATCCCTTGCCGCCGGAGACGTTCCTGGCGCAGCGGCTCGGCGTCGGCCGCAACTCCGTGCGGGAGGCCATCAAGGCGCTGGAATCGATCGGCATCCTGGAGACGCGGCGCGGCATCGGCGTGTTCGTCAAGGAGTTCTCGTTCAAGCCGCTGCTGGATAATCTTGCCTACGGCTTGCAAGATTCGCTGCGCGATGTCGAAGAGCTGCGCGAAATCCGCCGCGTGCTGGAAACCGGCCTCATCGCCAAGACGATCGAGATGATCAGCGCCGAAGATATCGAAGCGCTGCGCCAGTTGACCGAGCGCATGCGGCAACGTGCCGAGCGCCATGAGAGCTTCGCCGAAGAGGACCAGCAATTCCATCAGCTGCTGTTCCGCTGCCAGAACAATCGCATGCTGAGCGCGCTGATCGACATCTTCTGGATGGCGTTCAACAAGGCCTCGAATTTCACCAATCTCGACAATCCGACGCCGCTGGCGACATGGCGCGACCATCACGAGATCGTCGAGGCTGTCGCCGCCAAGGATGTCGACCAGGCGCGTCGGCGGCTCGATGACCATTACCGGGGGATCCAGCAGGTTATCGCCAAAAACCGAGCAAGCTGAAGAACAACCTGACTATGCCAAGGGAGGAAACCATGCGCATCAGGACCATCGCATTCTCAGTCGCCGGGCTGCTGCTCGCCAGCATTGCCCCATTGACCAGTGTCCAGGCACAAAGCGCCAAGACCATTGCGGGCGGCTTCGACGTCGGTCCCGGCGGTTTTCCCAAGAACTTCAACCCGCTGGTGGCGACCGGCGGCTACACCTGGCTCAGCACCTATTTTGAACCGCTGGTCATCTACAATGCCGGGCTGGCCGATATCGAAGGCGACCTCGCCAAGGACTACAAGATCAGCGACGACCAGCTGAGCTATACGTTCAACCTGGTCAACGAGACCTGGCATGACGGCAAACCGTTCACCTCGAAGGACGTCAAGTTCACCCTCGAGCTTGCCAAGAACAAGGCCTCCGGCAGCCTGTTTGCGGCCCGCCTCGCCAACATCGCCTCGGTCGATGCCCCGGATGACCACACCGCAGTGGTGAAGCTATCGAAACCGAACGGCTCGTTTCTATCCATCCTCTCGCAGCTGATGATCCTGCCGGAGCATGCCCTGGCCGCTCTGCCGCCGGAATCGCTGGCGACAAGCACCTGGTGGTCGACCACTCCGGTCGGCACCGGCCCGTTCAAGTTCAAGCGCTACGTGAGCGACCAATATGTCGAGCTGGCAGCCGATGACGATTATCGCGGCGGCAAGCCGAAGGTAGACGTGCTCATCAACCGCTATTTCGAGTCGCCGGCGGCGGCCGTTGCCGCGCTCCGTGCCGGCGAAATCCAGTTCACCTATGTCGAGCCCGACGATGCGGCATCGTTCAAGAGCGACAGCAATTTCAAGGTGATCGGAGGTGCCTCGTACGTGGTCAACTATATCGGCCTGAACCAGAAGGTCGACCTGTTTAGGGATATCCGTGTCCGCCAGGCGATCATGTACGCGATCGATCGCAACGCCATCATCGACAGCCTCTACGGCGGTGCCGCCGAGCCAGCCAATTGCGGCTATGTCGCGCCGCACCTTGTTCCCGCAGGCCTCGAACCCTATGCCTACGATCCGGCAAAGGCCAAGGCGCTGCTGAGCGAGGCGGGCTGGGACAAGATCAACGGCGACAAACCGATCACCCTGCTGACCTATTACGGCTCGCCGCAAGCGGCCAACGTGATGGCCGCCATCCAGTCGATGCTGGCCGAAGTCGGCATCAATGTGGTGCCGCGGGTCGTCGATACGCCGACCTACAATGGCATCGTCTACAAGCAAGGCACGCCGGACTGGAACGCCTTTCCGATGGTCTATGCCGGCCTGCAGAATGGCCCCAACCCGGCCGGCCTCAATCCCGGCCTCAACAAGTCGCAGATCCCGCCGGCAGGCTTCAACACCATGCGCATCGGGTTCGACGATCTGAGCGCTGCATTGGACGCCGCGCTAGGCCAGACCGATCCGGCCAAGCTCGATCAATCCTGGCAGGAGGTCTGCAAGGTCATGAACAAGGACCTGCCCTGGGCGACGTTGTGGGTGGCCAACCGCTATGGCGTGGCGTCGACCAAGCTGCATGACTTCGTCTGGACGCCGGCGCCGGGCGGCGGCCCCTATGCAGCTCACCCCGAGCGCTGGGACATCCAGTAAGAAACCCGCAAGCAAGCGAGCAGGCGGGACCACTTTGGCGCCGCCTGCCACCGCCACGGAAAGCCCATGCTGAGCTTCATCGCCCGCCGCAGCGCCACAGGATTGCTGATGCTGGTCGCGCTCAGCGTCCTCATCTTCATCCTGTTGCGGCTGGCGCCGGGCGATCCGATCGACGCCTATATCAACCCATCGGTCCCCATGTCGGCTTCCGACCTCGAGGGCCTGCGCGAACGGCTCGGGCTCGATCGGCCGCTTCCCGTGCAGTATCTCGCCTGGCTGCGCGCGGCGCTGAGCGGTGACTTCGGCTATTCGATCCAGCGCAGCGGCGTTGCCGTGCTGCCACTGGTCATGGAACGCATCGGCCCGACGGCGCTGCTGATGGGTACGGGCCTGGCGATCGCCATCGTGCTCGGCATTTCCGCCGGCATTTTCAGCGCGGTGCGCCGTAACGAACCATCCGACATCGCGCTGTCGGTGCTGTCGTTTATCGGTATCTCCAGCCCGGCTTTTCTGACAGCGCTGCTCGGTCTCTATTTCTTCTCGGTGCTGTTGCGCTGGGCGCCGTCCGGCGGCATGCAGACCGCGGGTGCGCCGTTCTCGGCGACGGATGTGCTTGCGCACCTCGTCCTGCCCGCCTGCCTGCTGTCCGTCGGCCATGCCGCGCTGATTATGCGTTACATGCGCGCCTCGCTGCTGGAAGTGCTCAACCAGGATTACGTGCGGACGGCGCGCGCCAAGGGCGTGCGCGAGTTCTGGGTTATCATCAAGCATGCAACCCGCAACGCGCTCTTGCCGGTCATTACCTTGATCGGCTCAACTGTCGGCATCGCCATCGGCGGCGCCATCTTCCTGGAAAGCGTGTTCAACTGGCCGGGCATGGGACTGCTTCTGGTCAACGCCGTCGGCACCCGCGATTACCCGGTGATCATGGGCGCTACCCTGGTGATTGGCGTTTGCGTCATCCTGGTCAACCTCTTGACCGACGTCGTTTATGCCGTCGTCGACCCGCGCATTCAGGTGGCATGATGGCAATCACGGCGCCAGATCCTACAGTTGACCCGACAGCCGTGCCACAAACCAAAGGCCCGCTTCGCCGCGCGCTCGACCGCTTTTTTGAAAACCGCGCGGCGCGTGCCGGGCTTTTGATCGTCATCCCGATCCTGCTGGCGGTTTCGACGTATCCTTTGTGGTGGCCGTTCGGTCCTAACACCATCGACCTCCGAGCAATGAACAAGGCGCCGTCGGCCATTCATTGGCTGGGCAGCGACGGCGTCGGGCGCGACGTCATGGCCCGGCTGCTGCAAGGCGGACGGATCTCACTGCTGGTCGCCGTCTGCTCGGTCGCCATATCGACCGTCATCGGCTTCCTGGTCGGCGCCGTCGCCAGCTTCGGCGGGCGTCTTGTCGACGGCACGGTGATGCGCCTGGTCGACCTGGCGATGACGCTGCCGCCGGTGATCTTCCTGCTGGTGCTGGCTTCGATCGCCGGCACCGGCATCGCCCCGACCATCCTGGTGATCTCGCTGCTCTCCTGGCCGGTGCTGTCGCGCATGGTGCGCGCCCGGCTGCTCGAACTGCGCGAGCGCGATTTCGTCGTTGCCGCCCGCGGCATGGGCGCGGGGCTGCCGCATCTGCTGTTCCGGCATGGCCTGCCCAATTGCATCGATATCCTGGTCGTCTACGCCACCTTGCAGATCGCCAACGCCATCCTGCTCGAGGCCGGCCTGTCCTTCCTCGGCCTCGGCATCGCACCGCCCGAAGCCAGCTGGGGCAACATGCTCAATCTCGCCCGCTCCACCGTGGTGCTTGAAAATTACCCCTGGCAATGGATGTTCCCGGGCGCCGCACTGGTGCTCACCGTGCTCGCCATCAATTTCATCGGCGACGGCCTGCGCGACGCATTCGACCCCCGCTCCGATCTCAACTGACCTCAAAGGTTTATCAAAATGCCCCTGTTTACCGGCGTCGTGCCACCTGTCGTCACCCCGCTCAATGCCGATTTCAGCATCGACTTTCCGTCGTTCACCCGCACCATCGAGAACCTGCTCGACGGCGGTGTTCACGGGCTGTTCGTGCTCGGTTCGACCAGCGAGGTGGTCTTCCACGACGAGGCGGGCCGCAGGGCCGTCCTCGAGCACGCGGTCAAGGTCAATAACGGCCGGGTTCCGATCTTCGCCGGGGTCATCGACCCGACGACCGACCGCGTCATCAACCACGCCCGGATCGCCAGATCGGCCGGCGCCGACGCCATCGTCGTCACCGCGCCGTTTTATACCCGCACCAGCCAGCCGGAGATCGGCGACCACTTCCGCTATATCAAGGATGCGATCGACATTCCGGTCATCGCCTACGACATCCCGGTCTGTGTCCACGTCAAGCTGGAGCGCAAGACCACGGTCGGCCTCGCCAGGGAAGGCGCCATCGCGGGCATCAAGGATTCCAGCGGCGACGACGGCAATCTGCGTTACGTGCTCAAGGACATGGCCGACGACCCCGGCTTCTTCGGCATGACCGGCTCCGAGATCCTGGTCGACAGCGTGCTGGCGATGGGTGCGCATGGCGTCGTGCCGGGGCTCGCCAATGTCGACCCGCATGGTTATGTCAGGCTGTGGAAGCTGACGCAGGCGGGCCAGCATGCCGAAGCCCGCCTGGAGCAGGAGCGGTTGCTGAAACTGTTCGAGATCGTCTGGATCTCGCTCGGCAGGACCAGCGCCGGCTCGGCCGGCGTCGGCGCCTTCAAGGCGGCGATGAAGAGCCTCGGCATCATCGGGTCGAACACCATGGCGCGGCCGCAGCGCAGCCTGAACGACGAGGAAACCGCAAAGATCGACGCGATCCTTCGCGATGTGGGGCTGCTCCGCTGAGCGCCATGCCGATCCTCTCGATTTCCGGCCTGCGCGCGGTGTTCCGCGTCGCGGGGCGCGACATCGCGGCGGTAAGGGATGTCGACCTGACGATCGGCTCCGGCGAGACGGTGGCGCTTGTCGGCGAATCCGGGTCTGGCAAATCTGTCACCAGCCTGTCGATTATCGGCCTGTTGCCAAAGAGGGTCGGACATATCGCCGAGGGGTCGATCGCGCTGCGGCGCAAGAACGGCACGGTTACCGAGCTGACCAGCCTCGATGCCGAATCGCTGCGCAAGATACGCGGCAATGAGATCGGCATGGTGTTCCAGGAGCCGATGACCAGCCTCAACCCGGTCTACACGATCGGCGAGCAGATCGCCGAACCGATCCGCATCCATCTCGGCAAATCGCACCGCGAGGCAGAAGCAGATGCGGTGCGGCTGCTGGAACAGGTCGGCATTCCCGATCCGAAGCGGCGGGCGCGGCAATATCCGCACGAACTTTCGGGCGGGATGCGCCAGCGCGCTACCATAGCCATGGCCCTGTCCTGCGATCCAGGCTTGCTGATCGCCGACGAGCCGACAACCGCATTGGACGTCACCATCCAGGCCCAGATCCTCGATCTTTTGGCCGACCTGCAGGCGCAGCGCGGCATGGGCATCCTGTTCGTCACCCACAATCTCGGCGTCGTCGCCGAAATCGCCGACCGGGTGGCGGTGATGTATGCCGGGCGTATCGTCGAAACAGGTCCGGTGAGCGAAGTGTTCGCCCGTCCGCGTCATCCCTATACGGCAGGGTTGATGCGCTCGGTGCCGCGGCTCGGCCAGGCCACGGCGCTGAAGGCGGCGGGAACGCCGCTGCCGACCATTGCCGGAAATGTTCCGTCGCTCGCCTTGCTGCCCAAGGGCTGTTCCTTCGCGCCGCGTTGCCCGATGGCTATCGCTGCCTGCCGCGCTGCGGTCCCTCCATTGTTTGGGGCGACGCCGACCCAGCAAAGCCGCTGCCTGCGCTGGGAGGAACTCTGATGGCCGACGCCCCTTTCCTCGCTGTCAAAAACCTGACCAAGCATTTTGCGCCGACAGCGTTCTCGCGCGGACCCGTCGTAAGGGCGTTGGAGGATATTTCTTTCGATATCGGGCGTGGCCAGGTGGTCGGCCTGGTCGGCGAATCCGGCTCCGGCAAGACGACGATCGGCCGCTCGGTGCTGCGTCTGATCGAGCCGACATCCGGCCAAATCAAATATGACGGCACCGACATCACCAGGCTGGGTGCCGCCCAGTTGCGCCGCCAGCGCCGCAAGATGCAGTATATTTTCCAGGATCCCTTCGCCAGCCTGTCGCCGCGCATGACGATCGGGCAGATCCTCACCGAAGGCCTGGACATTCAAGGCATCGGCAAGAAGTCCGAGCGGCGGGCGAAGGCCGAGAAGGCACTTGCCGCGGTCGAGTTGCCGGTCGACGCCTATGACCGCTACGCCCATGAATTTTCGGGCGGCCAGCGCCAGCGCATCGGCATCGCCCGGGCGCTGACGCTCGAGCCGGAATTCATCGTTGCCGACGAGCCGGTCTCGGCACTCGACGTCTCGATCCAGGCGCAAATCATCAATCTGTTACGCGACCTGCAGCTCCGGCTCGGCCTGACCATGCTGTTCATTTCGCACGATCTGGCTGTCGTCGAGTACATCTGCGATACGGTCATCGTGCTCTATCTCGGGCGCATCATGGAGGTTGCGCCGGCGGCCGAGCTTTATGCCCGGCCGCAGCATCCCTACACGCGCGCGCTGCTGTCGGCCATTCCGTCGCTCGACCCGCTGGCCAGGCAAGGCCGGCAGGTGCTCAAGGGCGATATTCCAAGCCCGGCAAACCCGCCGTCGGGCTGCGTTTTCCGAACCCGTTGCCCGTTCGCGCTGGAAGCTTGCGCCGGGGCTGTGCCGCCGCTGAGGGCGACAGCCGAGGGCCATCTGAAGGCCTGCATTCGCGACGACATCGCTTAGGTTTTCTGCCCTCGGCCTACGGGAGAACTTGGGCGAGATGGACAAGGTCGTCGGCCACAAAGTCCCAGCTCTCAAGAGGCGAGAGATCGGTCGTCTGCGCCGGGCCATGCTCTTTTGGCCGAGCAACAAAGGCGGTTCCGATACCGCATTTTCGTGCCGCGGCCAGGTCGTCATTGTGCGCGGCGATTAACACGGCCTCCGCAGGTCGCACCCCCAGGATCTCCACTGCGCGGAGATAAGCCTGCGGCGCAGGCTTGTAGGTGCCGAACACATCCGAGCCAAGGACGGTGTCCCAAGGCAGGCCGGCGCGCTTGGCCATATCCAGCAACAGCCGGGTATTGGCCCCTGATAAGGGCACGATGATGAAGCGTTCCTTTAGCCTCGCAAGGCCTTTCAGCGAATCGGGCCACGGCTCCAGCCGGTGCCAGGCGAGGTTGAGTTCCTCAAGTTCGGCGGTCGGCAGCTCGGATGGGGCCAGCCCGAACTGGACGAGGGTGGCGTCCAGATTCTCCCTGTTGATTACGTCAAGTGACACGAAAGGCCGGTGCCCCGTCCGCACCGCCTCGGTCGAGGCGTCATAGCGCGACGCCCACGCATCGGCGAATTCACCGGGATCGACCTGCTCTGCACCAACTCGCGCGAGGAAGGCGCCGGCCTCCCTTGCGATACCGCTGCGCCAGTCAACGACGGTTCCCAGAACATCGAAGAATAGAACTCGAGTAGTGGTCATTGAGCTTTCCTCCGACCTCATTGAAACGTCGCCGACGCCAACCCATATGCAATGCGCGTCGGATGTTTCCTCCCATTCGTCCGGCGCGTTCCCCTCTGAAGGTTTTAGACCTTCACATCTGGCCGGGCTTTGCAGCCCGGCCTTTTTTTGCGGGGTAAGTGAGCCAGCCGAGATCATGGCGCAGGCGTGCCCAGCGTATCGATGCGTTTCGCCAGCGCCGCGGGATCGCCAAGCACGCGCAGCGTCTTCAGCCGAGCTGTGCCGCCGGCAGCGATCGAGACGCCCGATGCCGGCACGCCAAGCGCCTTAGCAACCAGCCTTTCCAGCGCTCGATTGGCGGCTCCGTTTTCCGGCACGGCGCGGACGCGGGCTTTTAGATAGCTTTGCCCATCCACCGATGTTTCGATGCCCTCCAGCCTGTCCATCGCCGCTTTCGGCGTCAGCCGGACGAACAGGTCGATGCCGTCGGCGCGAAGTCGAATGAAACGGTTCGTCCCGTGACTCACATCGATCCGATACCGAACATCGGCTGAACGGTCGTGTCTAGGAACACGCTGATAAATGTCAGCGCAAGCAACAGGATGATCGGCGAGATATCGATCCCGCCAAGGTCCGGGAGGACGCGGCGGATCGGCCGCAATGCCGGCTCGGTCAGCCGATAAAGCATGTTGCCGATGGAGTCGACAAGCTGGTTGCGCGAGTTGACGACGTTGAAGGCGTAAAGCCACGAGAAGATAGCCGCACCAATCACAATGTACCAATAGATATTAATCGCGGCATGCAGCGTATAAAAGACTGCGATCATCGGTTGCTCCTTGCGAACGCCCGACATGTAGCCACTGTAGGTGAAAGCGGCAAGAGCCGCCTTCCGCCGCATGGCGAAGCCGGACGAACGGCCGAACGGCATTTCGGCAGCAAGCGCAGCCTTGACAGGAAACCGCAGCGGCCGATAAAAGCCCCATCCGCTGGACGGGGCTGTAGCTCAGCTGGGAGAGCGCGTCGTTCGCAATGACGAGGTCAGGAGTTCGATCCTCCTCAGCTCCACCAGCGGATTTTTTCTGACCCTTTGCCTGGATGAATTCCAAGGAAATCCTCCTTGGATTCACGGCGTCTCTCAGACGAAGCTCGCGAACGCATTGCAGGCCTGCTGGCGGCTTGGCACTATCGTTGCCGGGTGGATTCACATCGGCGACGTAAAGACCCTCTACACCAGTAGCGTATGCGGCCTATTGCCACTGCGCCTCGTCCTTGCCAGACTTGGTCCGTCTTCAAAACCGAGGGGAATTCACCATGACCAGCACGACAAGGCGTGATTTTGTAGGTCTTACAGGAATGGCAGCGACTGCCCTGGCCGGTGCTGTTGCAACACGAGCTACCGCTGCGGAAAGCGACGTAGCGCCATCGTTCGATGAGGTTCTTCAAGAGTACAACCAAAACAACACAGAAAGGACTAGATCAAAGCTGGCGATCTATGTGGTCCTTTCTCATCTGCACGCCAGTCTCGAGGAGGAATTTAGCGACCTTGGGCTAGAGCTGCCTTTTGGGAAAAAGGCCTTGCCATCGAACCTGCCGGCCAATTTCGCCGACGCGCAGGTTGCACCCCTTCCTTGGCTCTTCAAGCCCTCGGAAGTTACCGACCACGAACGAAACGGCTATGCGGCGATTGCAATGCGAATGAACGCAGTGATGGCAAGACACACCGCCGACGTGAGTGTCGGGGTTTCGCATATCATGTCGCACAAGGGATAACCGCGGCCTTGCCGGCGAGAACGGCACGTCAGGCGAGCACAACGCCGGCCGGCGATTTGTTGTTGCGGGCGAACCGATTACCTGTTTTGGCGAGGCGACTGCGCTGCGAGAGTCCTCACAATGGATAAATACTTCCGGGACGCGCCGCGCGAGATAGCAAAGCTCTCGGCACCCCGGCCAGTGGGAATTGTCAGCCGTCCGCGCGTAGTGGCGCTGCTTTCGCAGGCCCTCGACAGCGGTGCATGCTGGCTGGCGGCGCCTGGTGGATACGGCAAGACCACCGCGGTGATCGACTTTCTGGAACACGGCGGGCGGGAACAAGGCGGGCTGAAGCAAGGCGAATCGGCGTACAACTGGTATCGGGTCGACACCGAGGACCAGGACGTTGCGCGCCTTTTCCACTATCTGACGCTGTCGCTCGACGGCAGGCATGCCGGCATGCCGGTCTTTGGTCCGGAATATGCCGACAATTCCGGCGATTTCGCGCGGCTGTTCTTCCGCACCTATTTCTCGCGGCTTGATCCGGGCACGATCCTGGTCCTCGACGATCTGCATCGTGCCGATGCGCCAGGCTTTCGCCGGACGCTGGCGATCCTGTTGCGCGAACGCCCCAACACTGTCCGCTGCATCTGCACATCGCGGATGCTGCCTGAGGGCGACGTCGCCGACCTCGTGCTGTCGGGACAGTTGCCGGTGCTCAACCAAACGCTGCTGGAGTTTTCGCCTGGGGAGGCTCGCAACCTCGTCACCGCCCGCTCGCAATCGCCGTCCGAGGTCGGCGACATTTCGGAGGCGCGCGGCTGGGCGGTGGGCCTTCTCCTGCTGGCCAACGCCGGAATGTACTACCCGCTTTCGCAGACCGGCCTTGCCGGGGGCGCCGGCCTTCGGGAGATTGTCGGACGTTATTTCCTGCGCGACATCGCGCCGGAGGACCAGGATCTGCTTATCAGGCTCAACGTTCTGCCGGAGATCAGCACGGAGCTTGCCGATGCGTTCCTGGGCTCGCCGCAGGCTGCTCGCCTGCTGGTGCGGCTGCAGCATCGCCAGCTGCTGATCACGCGCGACGGTCCGGGCGGCGCCGCCTTCCAGCTGCATGACTTGTTGCGCGAATACCTTGCCGGCCTACTGGACCGGCGCGTGACGGAAGCGGACCGTTCCAGGCTGCGCGAGCAGGCAGCAAAGGTCCTGCACGAGGCAGACAAAACCGACGCGGCAATCGTGCTGGCGTTGCAGGCGGGCGCCTGGCCGCTGGCACGCCAGCTCATTCTGGAGTGCGCTAACGGCGTTCTCACGCAAGGGCGCAGGGCCAGCTTCGTCGAATGGTGCAACAGGCTGCCCCCCGACCAGATGGACGGGTGGGTCCATTATTGGCTGGGCGTCGCCTTCGCATCGGACGATGCGAAGGCCGAACCGCACTTCTCCAAGGCATGGCAAGCATTCGAGAACACCGACATGCGCGGCCAATGCCTGACGGTCGCGCGGGCGGTCGTGGTCAAGACCGCCAGTTGGCGTACGCATGAGGGGCTGGCGGATTGGACGCGCCGAGCCTCACAGCTTCTTGCCAGGGGATTGCCGGAGTTGGATCCGGAGGAACTCATGATGGTCAGGCTCGGCATCCTGCGGGCCGTCGATTTCGCCGAACCTGGCGAATTCGACGCCCATGACGCGAAGCGCCTCGTGAATGATATCCAGCAGCGCCTGACACATCTGCCGATCGAGGATTCGGTCGAGTTGCGCCTGCTGGCAAGCGAAGCGCTCATCGACTACGCGACCTCGTCGGGGCAGCGCGACATTTTTGCCAATGCCGTGGACAGCGTTGCCGCCGATCTCGAACATCCGGATATCCCGCCGCTGGTGCTCGGCATGTGGCTGGTGTCCTTTGGCTCGGCCAGCGGCCGTTACTTCCCCTATTCGCGGCGCGGTTTTGTCTATGCCTCGGCCGAGGATGCGTTGCGACGCGCAACGGCGATAGGCGAGCAGCACGCCTTACGGGGCGTCGAGTTCAGCGCGCTCTATCAGCTTCAATTGCTGATGAAGCTTCACAACAGGTTCTCGGAATTCAATGCGCTCGTCTCCCGGCTGGGCGAGATCGCGGACAGCAGGTTCACAACCCAGGTCGCTGTAGTCGCCGACTGCCACGCGGCGATGCACACGCGCAACGGCGACTTCGTCAAGGCTTATCTCGACTGCGATGCCTTCATGGATGCGATCGAGCGGGCGAATGAGCCGATGATCGAACGCTGGCCGCATTACGTCACCAAATACCAGGTCCTGCTGGCCGATCGGCGTCCAGCGGAGGCCATTGCGCTACTCCAGGAGATCGTCGAAAGGCTGAGCGGCGGCCCTCGCCAGCGGGTCGAACTCAACATTCTGGCCGCTCGGGCCCTGGAGCAGAAGTGGAAAGGCGGCGCGTCCTATGGCACTCGTCTGGCTGAATTCATGGAGGTGTTGCGCCAGGTCAACCCCTCCGCAATCCTGCTCAACCTGCCGGACCTATTGGCCGATCTGGTCGCTGATGCGCTGAAGCGAAAGATCGACGTCGATCTCTGCCGCCGCGTCGTTCGGGCGCGATATCTGGTCCCGCCCGCTGGCCGACCCGTCCAGTGGCCTTGGCCGCTCAGGATCCACTTGATGGGAGGCTTCCGCCTCGAGATCGATGGTGCCGAGGTCGCGCCCGGTGCCAAACCTACCCGCGCTCTCGACATATTGCGCATTATCTGCCTGTCGAGGGATCAGGTCTGTTCGGTGGAAACCCTGCAGGATTGGCTCTGGCCCGACCTCGACGGCGACCAGGCCAAAGCGGCCTTGGAGCAGGCGCTGCATCGTCTGCGCAAATTGCTCGGGCAAGGCGAGCTCGTAACGCTGAGAGAGGGCCGTTTGCGGCTCGCTGCCGACAAGGTCTGGATCGATCTGCAGGATTGGGAAGACCGGCTGAAACCCGTTCTGTCGGGCCAAAGAGACAGCGCAATCGAGGAGCAGGAGATGCTTCTGGAAGGCTTTGTCGGCCCGCTTTTCTCGAATGGCCCGACGCCCGCCTGGTCGAACGCCGCGGCCGACCGGGTGCGGGACGGGTTGGTCGAGCTTGCCGTGCGGGTCGCCAAACACTGGCAGAGCCAAGGCAACGCAGATCGGGCACGCCAGGCGTGCCGGCGTGCGCTCGATTTCTACCCGGAATCGGCCAAACTCCATGGCACGCTCATCCAGGACAGCCTCTCCAGAAACGACCATGCCGGCGCCATCGAGGATTACCGGCGCTATGAACGCGCGCTCGCTTCGACCGGCGATGACGAGCCCTCGCCTTTGCTGCGTTCGCTCGTGCGCCCGTTTCTCTAGACCGGTTCATCGTTTCACCGAAACGCCGAACCGCTCTATCTCTTTATTTTTGCGCAATTCCGGACGGAAAACCGCTCCACACTTTTCCTGGAATTGCTTGTCTTATGACTTTCGCTGCCGAATGGGTCAGAAAGGAACGCTGAGAGAGGGTAGCCGCCCTCCCTCAGCGGCGAGGGTCGG